>JBDHSU010000051.1:0-25379 GCA_039808325.1 Variibacter sp.
GAGCCCGCATGCGTCGGGCCGTCGGCGCCGACGAGGCCGGCGCGGTCCATCGCAAAGCGCACCGGCAGCCGCTGGATCGCGACGTCATGCACGACCTGGTCGTAGCCGCGCTGCAGGAACGTCGAGTAGATGGCGCAGAAAGGCTTGTAGCCTTCCGTCGCGAGACCGGCCGCGAAAGTCACCGCGTGCTGCTCGGCGATACCGACATCGAAGGTGCGCTGGGGAAAGACCCTCTCGAACAGATCGATGCCGGTGCCCGACGGCATGGCCGCGGTGATGCCGACGATCTTGTCGTCCTTGCGCGCCTCCTTGATGAGGCTCTCTCCGAAAACCTTTTGATAGGCCGGCGCATTCGACTTCGGCTTCGACTGGACGCCGGTCGCGACGTCGAACTTGACGACGCCATGGTATTTGTCGGCGGACTTCTCGGCCGGCTCATAGCCTTTGCCCTTCTGCGTGCGACAATGGACGATGATGGGTCCGGTTTGCGAGTCGCGCACGTTCTTCAGGATCGGCAGGAGCTGATCGAGATTGTGGCCGTCGATGGGGCCGACGTAATAGAAGCCCAGCTCCTCGAACATCGTGCCGCCGGTCACCATGCCGCGGGCGAATTCCTCGGCCCGCGTCGCGCCGATCTCGAGCGCCTTCGGCAACTTCTTCGCAAGTTGCCGGCCGATCTCGCGCAGGCCGCGATAGCTGTGGCCGGAGAACAGACGCGCCAGATAACCGGCGAGCGCGCCGACCGGCGGCGCGATCGACATGTCGTTGTCGTTGAGGATGACGATGAGGCGCGAATTGATCGCGCCGGCATTGTTCATCGCTTCGTAGGCCATGCCCGCCGACATCGCGCCGTCGCCGATGACGGCAATGACGTTGTTCTTCCTGCCGTCGAGGTCGCGCGCGACGGCCATGCCGAGGCCCGCCGAAATCGAGGTCGAGGAGTGGGCGGCGCCAAACGGGTCGTATTCGCTCTCTGCGCGCTTGGTGAAGCCGGAAAGGCCTCCCCCCTGGCGCAGCGTGCGAATACGATCACGACGGCCGGTCAAGATCTTGTGAGGATAGGCCTGATGACCGACGTCCCAGATCAAACGATCGCGCGGCGTGTCGAACACATAATGCAACGCGACGGTGAGCTCGATCACACCCAAGCCGGCGCCGAGGTGTCCGCCGGTCACCGCCACGGCGTCGATCATCTCCTGGCGGAGCTCCGCCGCGAGTTGATTCAACTTTGCGGGCGGCAGGGCGCGGAGCTCATCCGGCGTACGCACCTTGTCCAAAAGAGGTGTTTTTGAGTCTTTCAACGCGATCACTCCAGACAGCCGTTCCCGTGGGGGCAATTTCCCATCATGGGCGTAAGTTCGCATTCAACCAAGTAAACTCGCATGACATAGCTAAAGGCGCAAATCACGCGGAAGGCCAATTGCCAGATTTAGCGGTAAAGACAACAGACCTATACTATATCCAGGGGCTCTGTCCCTGACGGTTTTCCTGACGCGTCGAGCGTGATCTTGTCCACTCTGGCCTCGGCCTGTTGCAGCAATTCATCGCAACGACGTTTCAGAACCTCCCCGCGCTCGTAGATGGCAACGGACTCTTCCAATGGCACATCGCCTTTTTCGAGGCGCGCGACAATCGAATCCAACTCGGCAAGGGCCTTCTCGAAGCTGAGCGCCGACACGTCCTTATGGGGATTTTCAGGCATCCGCGATGCTGCTCCGTCTTGCCGCAAGTCAGACTTGCCGCAGGTCTTAGATAGGTCGTTTTGACATTCGATTAAGACGTGGGATCAACGATTTTCCACCTGCATCCCGATCTTCAGTTCTTAGCTCAACGATCAGGCTTCCATCAACGCGCCGACATGCGCGGCCGCCGATTCCGACAGACCGAGCAGGTCGTATCCGCCCTCCAGCACCGAAACGATGCGCCCGCCCGCGCTTCCGCGCGCGAAGCCGACCAATTGCCGCGTGACCCACTCGAAATCGGAAGCGTCGAGGTTGAGGTTCGCCAGCGGGTCGCGGGCATGCGCATCGAAACCTGCCGAGACAATCAGCAGGTCGGGGCTGAAGTTCCGCAACGCGGGCATGATGGTATCATTGAACGCCGCGCGAAATTTCTCGCCGCCGTCGCCGGCCCGCAGGGGCGCATTGACGATGTTGCCGTGCTCGCCGCGCTCCGACTTCGCTCCGGTTCCCGGATAAAGCGGCATCTCGTGGGTGGAAGCATACATCACCGCCGGATCGGCCCAGAAGATCTCCTGGCTGCCGTTGCCGTGGTGCACGTCGAAATCGACGATGGCGACGCGCTCCGCGCCATGGCGGCGCATGGCATGCCGTGCCGCGATGGCGGCGTTGTTGAACAGGCAGAAGCCCATCGGCGTCGCGGTTTCGGCATGATGGCCGGGTGGCCGCGTCGCGACGAAGGCATTCGTCGCCTTGCCTGACATCACCTCATCGATCGCCAGAACGGCGCCGCCGGCAGCGCGCGCGGCCGCCTCATAGCTGCCGGGCGAGAGCGTGGTGTCGCCGTCGAGACGAACGAGTCCCTCCTTCGGCGTCGCCTCCGCGACGGCTTCGACGTAGCCGCGCGGATGCGCCAGCGCGATGGTCTCGACGTCGGCGCGCGGCGCCTCGGCGCGAACGAGCGCGTCGAAGCGTTCCGCCTGCAGCGCTTGGGCGACGGCACGCAGCCGGTCCGGGCGCTCCGGATGGCCCGCGGGCGTCTGATGGTCGAGGCAGAGAGGGTGGGAAATGAGCATCGTGGGCATGCCGGCACCCTAACGGCTTCCGGTTCCCGCCACCACCGCAAACCATTGCTTAATCATAGAGACAATGATGTCGCGGCATTTGGAACGAAAACTTTACGGGTCGCGTTCACCGTTCGCGAACCCAATGAAAGGAGGGGATCGCGATGAGAAATGACCCCTTCAAGCCGATGAACGACGCGACCTGCCGCACCGAGATCATGTCATTGATCGGCCGGCAACTCGAGACGGTTTACTCGCCGGTGACCTCCGCGCCCTTGCCGGAGCGAATGATGACGCTGCTGCAGCGCCTGTCGTCCGTGTCCGCCGCGCCGATGTCGCGTAAATCCGACGGAGCGGCATAGAGGCCATTCGCCTGAGCGAAAAGCGCCACTCGGTCGAGTGGCAAGCTTTACGCTCAGGCGGGCCAACCTTGGCGAGGCGCGGGCCCCTATATATGCGCTTTCACCTGATCAGAGCATGATGCGATCCGAAAACCGGACTTTTCGGCGTCATGCTGGAGGAGTGACTGCGCAATGCAATTGACCGGCATCCATCACCTCACCGCCGTTTCCGCCGACGCGCCCGGCAACGTGGCCTTCTATACGGGCACGCTCGGCATGCGCCTGGTGAAGAAAACGGTGAACCAGGACGACGTCAGCGCCTATCATCTGTTCTATGCCGACGGCCTGGCGCGGCCGGGCACCGACCTCACCTTCTTCGACTTCCGCACCGGACCGGAGCAGCACGGCAACCACAGCATCAGCCGCACGGGGCTGCGTGTCGCCGGCGCCGACACCCTGGCGTGGTGGCGTGAACGGCTGGCGCAGATGGGCGCCAACCCAGGCGAGATCGTCACCCGCGACGGCCGCGCCACCGTCGACTTCACCGATCCCGAAGGACAACGGCTGAGCCTGATCGACGACGGCGGCGCGGGCGACGCCAAGCCCTGGGACCGAAGCCCGGTGCCGGCGGCGCACCAGATCCGCGGCCTCGGCCCGATCACCATCACGGTGCCGGATCTTGCGCCGACAGACGCCGCGCTCATCGCCATCCTGATGATGCGCAAGGTGCGCGACTATCCGCATCCCGAAGACGCGAGCGATACCGTGCACGTCTACGAGATGGGCGCGGGCGGCGCTGCGGCCGAGCTGCACGTGGCGGTGCGGCCGAGACTTCCTGTCGTGCGTCCGGGCGCGGGCGGCGCGCACCACGTCGCCTTCCGTACGCCGAACGAAGCCGAATACGACGCCTGGGTGAAGCGGCTGCGTGAAATGCGCATTCCGAACAGCGGCAAGGTCGACCGTTTCTATTTCCAGAGCCTGTACTTCCGCGAGCCCAACGGCATCCTGTTCGAGATCGCGACGGACGGTCCCGGCTTCGCGACGGACGAGTCGATGGAAACGCTCGGCGAGAAGCTTGCGCTGCCGCCGTTCCTCGAGCCGCGGCGCAAGGAGATCGAGGCCGGCCTCAAGCCACTTTAGGATGAACGCACCTTCCGTCGCACCCGATCGAGCCAATGGCGCGGGCGGATGAACGCTTTCGTTGATCGCCTCGACAGTTGGCGCGCGCCTCAGGCGCGGTAGTCGGTCGCGAGGGTCTCGTCAAAGGACGAGCGCGGTGTGCTAAGCGCGTTGAACACCGGCGTAAGGACAATGGTTACGACGAGATTGAGGATGACCGTGTAGAGCGCCGTGTAACCGGGGAGCGCATAGCCGCCGAGCATCAGCGGATAGGTCGGCATCAGATTCACCGCCACAGTCATGGCCGTGCCGGCCACGATCCCGCAGGCCCAGCCGATCAGCAGAGCCCAGTCGTTGAACCAGCGGGTGTAGGCGCCGAGCATCACCGCGGGTAGCGTCTGGATGATCCAGATGCCGCCGAGCAACTGCAACTGAATGGCGTATTGCGTCGGCACGAACAGGATGAACACCAGCGCGCCGAGCTTGACGATGAGCGATACCCACTTCGCCATCTGCGCTTCCTGCCGGTCGGTCGGGTTCTTGTTGATGAACTCGCGGTGGATGTTGCGCGTGTAGAGATTCGCCGCGGCGATCGACATGATGGCCGCAGGCACCAGCGCGCCGATACCGATGGCGGCAAAGGCAATGCCGACAAACCACGATGGGAAACTATGCAGGAATAGTGCGGGCACCGAGAAATTGTTGCCGAACTGCTTGAATCCGGCGGCGTATTCCGGAAGGTTGGCAACGCCTGCGGCGATGGCGAAGAAGCCGAGCAGCGCGAGCAATCCGAGCATCAGAGAGTAGGCGGGAAGCATCGCGGCGTTGCGGCGGATGGTGTGGCCGCTTTTCGCGCTCAGAATGCCGGTCATCGAATGAGGATAGAGGAACAACGCCAGCGCCGAGCCGAGCGCAAGGGTGGCATAGACGCTATAGGCGCCGGTGGTGTTGGCCCCGGGAACAGCCAGCAGCAGCTTTGACGCCGGCACTGCCGCGAAAATCTTCTCGAATCCGCCGAGCTGGATCGGGATGACGATGATGGCGGCGAGGACCGTGATGTAGATCAGGGCATCCTTGACGATCGCGATCGAGGCGGGCGCGCGCAGGCCGCTGGTATAGGTGAAGGCGGCAAGGATCACGAACGCGATGATGAGCGGCAGATCCGCCGCGAATCCGGTGCCGGAGATGCCGAGCGCGCCGATCACGACCTGAAGGCCGAGAAGCTGGAGCGCGATGTAGGGCATGGTGGCGACGATGCCGGTGATCGTGATCGCCAGCGCCAGCCAGCGGTTGCCGAAACGACCACGCACAAAATCGGCGGCGGTGATGTAGCCGTGCTTGTGACAGACGTGCCAGAGCCGCGGAAATACCAGGAACAGGATCGGATAGATCACGATCGTGTAGGGGACGGCGAAGAAGGCGACCGCCCCCGCTCCGAAGGCGAGCGCCGGGACCGCCACGAAGGTGTAGGCGGTGTAGAGATCGCCGCCGATCAGGAACCAGGTGACGATGGTGCCGAACCGCCGTCCGCCGAGCCCCCATTCATGCAGCTGATCGAGGTCGCCCCGCCGCCACCTCGCCGCGGCGAAGCCGAGCCAAGTGATGAAAGCGAACAGCAGCACAAAGACGATAAAGGCAACCCAGTTGATGTCCTGCACGGGAGTCCTCCATGAAATGCGGAGGCCAGGATCGGGCTATGCAGACGAGGCTCGCTCCTTGGTCGCAAAATAGACAATGGCGGTGAACACTGCGCCGAGGATCACCCAGAGCAGTTGGTACCAATAGAAAAACGGGATGCCGATCCAGGCAGGCTCGGCCCTGTTATAAAAGGGCGGCCACAGGGACCCGACGAACTGTACGATGAAGAGCAGGTACCACCAGCTCCACCCCTCACGGACTTTTTGAGTGTCGTTCATAAGCCGCGCCCTCCTCCACGAGAGTGCCGACCGCTTTAAAGAGATGCGTGTAAGAGGCCGGGTTTACAACGGTGGTTGACGCAGTCGTGAATGCGCTTGCGGCCTCGCTGTCATGCCGGGCTTCTATCCCAGCGCCGCCTCGCTCACGCTCTCGCCGCCTTCCGTCACCGTGCGCTCCAACCCTTGCGCCTGCACGGCGACGTTCTCCGCAAAGAACCGCGCGAGCGCCGTGCGGCCGGTGCTGTCGGCGCCATTGCCGATCCTGATCGCCGCCAGCGCCTCCTGCGCCAATGCGCAGCCGCCGATCGCGTTTCCGAACAGGCGCAGATACGGCGTCGCGCCGGCGAGCGCGCCTTGCGGGTTCTTCTCCAGGGCGTCGCGCAACCAGGCCGTCGCACGCTCCACGCTTTCGATCGCCCCGTTCAAGCACGCGGCGGTGCGGCCGAAGGCCGGATCGTTGCTCGCGGCGACCGCGGCGGCCGTTTCACGCAGTTCGTCGAGGCAGGCGCGCGCGACCGCGCCGCCCTCGAGCGGCAGCTTGCGCGTCACGAGGTCGATCGCCTGGATGCCGTTGGTGCCCTCGTAGATCTGCGCGATGCGCGCGTCGCGGTAGTGCTGCGCGGCGCCGGTTTCCTCGATGAAACCCATGCCGCCATGCACCTGTACGCCGAGCGAGGCGACCTCGGTGCCGATATCGGTCGAGAAGGCTTTCGCGATCGGCGTGATCAGCGCGGCACGCTCGCTCGCCGCCTTGCGCCCCGCTTCGTCCGGCGCGCGATGCGTGGCGTCGATCGCCGCCGCGGTCTGGTAGCAGATCGCGCGCGCGGCCCGCGTCAACGCACGCATGGTGAGCAGCATGCGCCTCACATCCGGATGCGCGATAATCGGTGCCGCCCCTTCGAAACCCGGCGCGCGGCCCTGTTTGCGCTCGCGCGCGTAAGCGAGCGCGCCCTGCGTCGCGCGCTCGGCGATGGCGACGCCCTGCAGCCCGACATTGAGGCGCGCGTTGTTCATCATGGTGAACATGCAGGCGAGGCCGCGATTCTCCTCGCCGATCAGCCAGCCTTTCGCACCGCCGCCGTCGCCGTAGACCATGGTGCAGGTGGGCGAGGCGTGGATGCCGAGCTTGTGCTCGATCGAATGACAGCGCGCGTCGTTGCGAGGCCCAAGCGAACCGTCCGCGTTCACCAGCATCTTCGGCACCAGGAACAGCGAGATGCCGCGGTTGCCGGGCGGCGCATCGGACAGCCGCGCCAGCACGAAGTGGATGATGTTGTCGGTCAGGTCGTGCTCGCCGAAGGTGATGAAGATCTTCGAGCCGGTGATGGTGTAGCTGCCATCGGCGTTACGCTCGGCGCGGGTGCGCAGCGCGCCGACGTCGGAGCCGGCCTGCGGCTCGGTGAGCTGCATCGTGCCCATCCATTCGCCGGAGATGAGCTTCGGCAGGTAGGTGCGCTTGAGGTCGTCGGCGCCGTGCGCCGCGAGCGCCTCGACGCCGCCCATGGTGAGGAACGGCCCGAGCCCGAAAGCCATCGAGGCGGCGCTCCAGATCTCGATGCAGGCGGCGTTGACCGCGTGCGGCAAACCCTGGCCGCCGAAGTCGGCGGGGCCGGCAAGGCCATTCCATCCCGCCTGCGCCCACGCCGTATAAGCCTCCTTCCAGCCCGGAGGCATGGTCACGGCACCGTCCTTGAACACAGCGCCGTACTCGTCGCCGACGACATTGAGCGGCGCGACGACGTCGTTGGCGAAGCGCCCGGCCTCCTCCAGCACGGCATCGACCACATCTTCCGTCAGATCGCCGTAAACGCCGCGCGCGATGGCCTGCGGCAGCCCGGCGCTATGCCGGAGCGCGAACGCGATGTCGGCGATGGGGGCGGTAAAGGTCATGTCAGCCTCTCGGACGAAGTCTCTCCGGCCATTTCTCGGACGGCAAGCTTGACGGCCATACCTTCAAGAGCACAAACCGGCAGCCTAGTTCAACGGCGAGGAAGGATAAGGCGCGTGGAGACCCGGACGACCCCGATCATGCCCGCCGGACCGGACGCGGTCGCAACGGCGGCGCGGCGCCTCCAGGCGGGCGGGCTCGTGGCGTTTCCGACCGAAACGGTCTACGGGCTCGGCGCCGATGCCACCAACGCGACGGCGATCGCGCGCCTCTATGCCGCCAAGGGACGGCCGAAATTCAACCCGCTGATCTCACACCTGCCGGATGCGGCGGCCGCGATGCGGCTCGGGGTCTTCAATGCCGCCGCCCGCAGGCTCGCGGAAGCGCTTTGGCCGGGGCCGCTGACCCTGGTGGTGCCGAAGGCGCATGACTGCCCGATCGCGTCGCTGACCACGGCGGGGCTCGACACGGTGGCGCTGCGGGTGCCGTCGCATCCCGTGGCGCGCGAGCTTCTCGCCGCGGCAGGCCGGCCGGTCGCCGCGCCCTCCGCCAATCGTTCCGGCCGCGTGTCGCCGACGACGGCCGCGCATGTGCACGCCGACTTTCCGGCCACGCTCGATCTCATCGTCGACGGCGGCGCGACCGCCGTCGGCCTCGAATCCACGATCGTCGCCTGCACCGGCGATACGCCGGCGGTGCTGCGCTTCGGCGGGCTCGCGCGGGAGACAATCGAGAACGTGCTGCAAAGCCCCCTCGCGTTTCACCGCGGCGCGGCCGACGCGCCGCAATCGCCCGGCCAACTCGCGTCGCATTACGCGCCACGCGCGGCCGTGCGCCTCAATGCCGATCACGTCGCGCCGGGCGAAGCGCTGCTCGCATTCGGCAATGCGCCGATGAGCGGCTCGGGCAACGCGGCGGTGACATTGAATCTCTCTCCACGCGGCGACCTCGTCGAAGCGGCGGCGAATTTCTTCGCCTATCTCCACCGGCTGGACGCCAGCGACGCCGCGACCATCGCCGTTGCGCCAATCCCCGAGAAAGGGCTGGGCGAAGCGATCAACGATCGCTTGCGCCGCGCCGCCGCGCCACGCCCCGCCATATCCGCCTGCCCAGAAGTGCCCGCTTGAGTGCTCCGATGAACAAACCGCTTCCGCCCAGCATTCCCGCCGACCTGCTGCAGCGCTTCACCGCCATCGTCGGAGAGCGTTACGCGATCACGCAACCATCCGAGCAGGCGGCCTATCTCGTCGAGTTGCGCGGGCTCTACCACGCGCATACGCCGCTGGTGCTGCGTCCGGGCTCGGTCGCGGAGGTCTCCGCGATCCTCAAGCTTGCCAGCGAGACGGGAACGCCGATCGTGCCGCAAGGCGGCAATACCGGGCTCGTCGGCGCCCAGGTCCCGCGCGACGCCGGCGGCGAGATCGTGCTTTCGCTCAAACGACTCGATAGAATCCGCGAGATCGATGCGAACTCCAACACCATGACCTGCGAGGCCGGGGTCGTGCTCCAGACGGCGCAAGAGGCGGCCGCCGGCATCGACCGGCTGTTTCCGCTTTCTCTCGGCTCGGAAGGCAGTTGCACCATCGGCGGCAACCTGTCCTCGAATGCCGGCGGCGTCGGCGCGCTGGCCTATGGCATCGCCCGCGATCTGGTGATGGGCCTCGAAGTCGTGCTTGCCGACGGCCGCGTGCTGCACGGCGTCAACGAGCTGAAGAAGGACAATACCGGCTACGACCTGAAGAACCTGTTCGTCGGCGCCGAAGGCACGCTCGGCGTCATCACCGCGGCGGTGCTGAAGCTGTTTCCGCGGCCGCGCGCGACCGCCGTCGCCTTCATCGGCCTGAAGTCGCCGCACGAAGCGCTAAAGCTTCTCACGCTCGCGCAGCAGCGCGCCGGCGGAGGCGTCACCACCTTCGAGCTGATGCCGCGCATCGGGCTCGAATTCGTACTGCGCCACATGGCGGGCACGCGCGACCCGCTGTCCGCGCCACATGCCTGGTACGTCATCACCGAACTGTCCACGGCCGACGAAGGCGTCGCCGGCGTACTCGAAGACATTCTCGGCGCTGCATTCGAGCAAGGCATCATCGAAGACGCCGCACTTGCCGGCAGCCTCGAGCAGGGCAAGGCGTTCATGCATCTGCGGCTCGCGCTCTCGGAGGTGCAGGGACACGAGGGCGGATCGATCAAGGACGACGTGTCGGTGCCGGTCGCGCAGGTGCCGGATTTCATCGCGGAGGCGAGCGCCGTCGCGACGAAGCTCATTCCCGGCAGCCGCCCGGTGCCGTTCGGGCATCTCGGCGACGGCAACATCCACTTCAACGTCAGCCAGCCGGTCGGCGCCGATAAAGCCGCGTTCCTCGCGCGCTGGAAGGAGATGAACGCGGCGGTGCATGAGATCGTGCACAAGCATCACGGCTCGATCTCCGCCGAGCACGGCATCGGCCAGCTCAAGCGCGCGCTGTTGCCAGGGGTGAAGGATCCGGTCGCGCTCGACCTCATGCGCGTCATCAAGGCGGCGCTCGATCCGAAGGGCATCCTCAATCCCGGGAAGGTGCTGTGAGCACGGCCGCGATCATCGCTCCCCTCGAAGATCGCGACATCGATGCGGTGGTCGCGCTGTGGGAACGCTGCGGGCTGACGCGGCCGTGGAACGACCCGCGATCGGACATCGCTTTCGCGCGCAAGAGCGCGAATGCGGTGATCCTCGTCGGCAAGGACGGCAACGCGGTCGTGAGCACCGCGATGGCCGGGCACGACGGGCATCGCGGCTGGTTCTACTACGTCGCCGTCGATCCGGACCGGCAGGGACGAGGCCTCGGCCGCGCGATCATGGCCGCAAGCGAGGCGTGGCTGCGCCAACAAGGTGTCGAGAAAGCGCAACTGCTCGTGCGCGCCGGCAACGAGAAGGTGCGCGCCTTCTACGAAGCTCTCGGCTACGGCGAACAGCCGCGCGTACTGTTCGGCCGATGGCTCGACGGGCGGCCGCTGACGCCATAGCGTGCGACGCCAACCGGCCTTGTCCTGAGGGGCTGACCGGAAATGATCGGGAACACGGTTGCGCTCTTTCCTTCACCCTCCCCTGGAGGGGGAGGGTCGGAGCGCATGCGACTGCGGACGGGGATCGGCCCTCGCCGAATGTCCGGTCAGGCTCTGAGGCCGATGCGTTTCAATAAAAAAGGCCGGCTTACGCCGGCCTTTCGTTACGCAACGGGACGCGGACGCTTACGCGGCGCGGAAGGTCTTGTTGAAGCCGGTCTTGAGCGGCTCGACGCTGTCGGTCGTCACCTTCTGGGCGAGCGCCGTGAGGTCCTTCGTCTGCGCCGTGACGGCTTCGAACTGCTTGCGCGCATGCGCGGTCGACAGCTCCACCACTTCCGAGAACGACTTCACCGAAAGCAGGTCACGGGCGTAATCGAAGTTGGCGTTGGCGTTGGCGCGGAGCGCCTCGATGACGAGCAAGCCGTAGTCGGCGGCGCCCTTCGAAGCGGTCGTGTAGGTCTCCTCGAGAACTTCGCTGGCCTCTTCCGAAGCCGCCTTCAGCTTCTCGTAGGCTTCCTTCGCCTGCGCAACGCTCTTCTCGGCGATCTCGCGATAGGCCGTCGGAATTTCGACGGAGGGGATATCGAACTTCGGAATGTCGAACTTCGGCAGTGCAGCCGACGCCGCGAAACCGGTTTTGCCTGCCTTCGCCTTCACCGTGGTCTCAACCATGTCTCAGTCCCTTTCGCTAACACCCAGGGCGCGCCGCAGGAAGCCGTCCCCGACTTTCCTTCCCAGGCCTGATTTACGTTTTTTAGCGTTGGATCAACCAGTTAGGGCGGCACACCCACCGTGTTGCGATCCGATGGGCAAAATATAGGCGAGATCATGGTGCATTGCAACATAAATATTGCAATGCGGCGTAAAATTTGTTCAACCGCCTGATTTTGTGGCTGTTTTGGTCACGGTCTGGCCAAGGTCGCGCGCCTGCTCGCCGAGCGCCTTCATTTGCGTCTGGGCGAATTCCGTCTGCAGCTTCATCATTTCCTGCACGTCCTTGGCGCGCGCCAGGCGCTCCGCGAACTCAAACGAAGCCGCCACGTTGCGCTCGGCGAAAGACATCACTTTCTCGCCCGCGCCCTTGGCGCCGGCCTGCGCCGTCGCGGCCTGCTCCTCCAGCTTCGCCGTTGCCTTGTGCACGGCGCTCATCAGCCCGTCGAAGGCCTGGCGCGCCTGCGCGACGCTCTGCTCGGCGACGCTCCGCAGCTCATTGGGGATCTCGAAGTTTTCGGTCGGTCCTTTTGCCATCGGCTCTCTCCCTTCGCTCGCATGCGCCGGCGCAGCGGCAACGGAGGCCACTTTAGGGCGGGCGCGGCGCGCTTGCACCATCATACAACGCATTTTGTGCGCCGCAGTTCAGCGCGGTTAACTCTACCGACGAAACGACGTGTACGCGCCAGCCATTACCGTGGACGATCCGCCGGGCCGGCCGTATTAAGAATTTGTTTACGAGTTGGCTGACCGCCGAACGGCGGGCTGTTCGTGTCTGTGGCGCATGCGTACCGAAACACCTTCGTTTGACAAGAACGATCCGCGCCTCGCGCCTTTGGCGCAAATGAGCGCCCCGGCGTGGCTGTGGTCGGCGGACGGCACGCGGCTGCTATGGGCGAATACCGCAGGCATCGCTGCGTTCGACAAAAAAAGCGGCGGCGCGGCGGGCGAATACCGGCTGGCGCCCGACCACCCGATCGCGCGTGAGATCGCGCGCCTGGCGAGAGGTCTTCCCGATTCCGAACGGCCGCATCTGGTGCGGTTGCGCGGATTCGGCGGAGCGTACGGGCAACCGTTGCTGTGTTCGTGCGCGCGTCTCTCGTTCGAGAACCATGGGACGGGGATTCTGGTGGCGGCGCAGGACCTGTTCCATGCGGCAGCGGCGCGCTCCCACGCGACGGCGGAAAGCGACGGCGCCGGCCCGGAGAGAAATGAAAATCGATCGGAAGCGTCAGGGGACTTGATGATAAGCGCAACTGCAACGGCTGAAGCGCAACGCCCTTCGCTTCTCGACACGCTGGAGACGCGCTTCGTCGCGCGGCAGCACCCGTTCCGCTTCGTCTGGCAGATGGACGCCGCGCTGAGGCTCACCGCGCTGTCGGAGGAATTCACCGCCCTCGCCGGGCCGCGCACCGCCGCGATGATGGGCCAGCCGTGGAGCGGGATCGCCGCGGCACTGGCCGTCGACCCCGACGGGCTGATCGCAAAAGCCATGGCCGCCCACGACACCTGGAGCGGCGTCGCGGTGGACTGGCCGGTCGACGGCGCGACGCGGACGCTGCCGATCGTTCTCTCCGGGATGCCCGTCTTCGGACGCGACCGCGCCTTCACCGGCTATCGCGGCTTCGGGATCTGCCGCGACCTCGACGCCGTCGCCGCGGCGATCGCGACGCGGCGCGACAGTCCACTGGCGGCGGAGCCTGCCGGCACGCTCGGCGCGCCGATCGAAAAAATCGCGCCCGAGGCCGCGCCCGAGGCCGAACCGCGCAATGGCGAACCTCCGGCGCTGCAAGCAACGCCATCGCGCGATGACACGCCGGCGCGCTATGAGCCGCCGCCGATCATCCCCGACATGGTTCCCGACGAGCCGCGCCCGCAGCTTACCGTCGTTCCGACGCATAAGAACGTCGTTCCGTTCCGTCCGGGCCACGGCGGTGCCGCGGACAAACGCCCGTCATTGACCAGCATCGAGCGCAACGCTTTCCAGGAAATCGCCAAGGCGCTCGGCGCGCGCCCCGCCGGCACGGACACCGCACACGTTCCAATCTCGCCGCCGACGTCTCCGGCGGCGCCGCAACCGCCGCACGTCGTCGCCGACGAAGCAAGGCGCGCGCAGGAGGCCCGCCAGGCGGACGACGAAGCGCTCGCGGCGATCGCGGCGCAGATCTCCGGAGCCGCCAGCGCGCCAAGCTTGCCGCAGGCGCCGGCGGAACGGGTCGTGCTCGACCGGATGCCGATCGCGGTTCTCGCCTATCGCGGCGACACCCTCATCTATGCCAACCGCGCGTTCTTCGGCTGGACCGAATATCCCGACCTCGAAAGCCTCGCGGCGGTGGGCGGACTTTCGGCGCTGTTCTGCGACCCGAGTTTCGAGGGCTCGGACGAGCCCGACACGCCGAGCCGCGCGCTCTGCATAAAATCGCGCAGCGGCGTCAAGCAGGCGATCGACGCGCGCCTGTTCAGCGTCCCCTGGGATGGCGAGCAGGCCATGCTGCTGATGTTCAGCAAATCCAGCGGCGCGCACAAAAAGCGCGTCGAGGTCGGCACCCGCGAGGCGCAGGCGCTCGCGCTCGAACTCAAGTCGATCCTCGACACCGCGACCGACGGCGTCATCATCACCGATGAGGAAGGAACGATCCTCGCGGGCAACCGCAGCGCGGAAGCTCTGTTCGGCTACGAAGCGCAGGAGATCGTCGGGCAGCCGTTCACCGACCTGTTCGCGCCGGAAAGCCACCACGCCGCGCTCGACTATCTCGACGGACTCATGCGCAGCGGCGTGCTCAGCATCCTCAACGACGGCCGCGAGGTCATCGGCCGCGTGCGGCAAGGCGGCCTCATCCCGCTGTTCATGACCATGGGGCGCGTCTCCGAGGAGCCGGTGAAATTCTGCGCCGTGTTCCGCGACATCACGCAATGGAAGCGCGCCGAGGAGGAACTCACCAGCGCCAAGCGGCAGGCGGAGCGCGCCTCGTCCGCCAAGTCCGACTTCCTCGCGAAAATCAGCCATGAGATCCGCACGCCGCTGAACGCCATCATCGGCTTTTCCGAGGTGATGCTGGAGGAATGCTTCGGCCCGATCGAGAACGAGCGCTACAAGAACTACATCCGCGACATCCACACCTCCGGCGAGCACATGGTGTCGCTGCTCAACGATCTGCTCGATCTCTCCAAGATCGAGGCCGGCAAGCTCGACCTCAATTTCGCGCGCGTCGATCTCAACGACGTGACGCAGCAATCGGTCGCGCTGATGCAACCGCAGGCGAACCGCCAGCGCGTCATCATCCGCACGTCGCTGTCGAAGGCGCTGCCGGCCGTGGTCGCGGATGAGCGCTCGACGCGGCAGATCGTGCTCAACCTCCTCTCCAACTCGGTGAAGTTCACCGGCCCCGGCGGCCAGGTGATCGTCTCGACCGCTTTGACCGATCGCGGCGAGGCGGTCCTGCGCGTGCGCGACACCGGCGTCGGCATGAGCGAGAAAGAGATCGCCACCGCGCTCGAACCGTTCCGGCAGCTTGCGACGTCGTCGCGCTATGGCAGCGCCGGCACGGGGCTCGGCCTGCCGCTGACCAAGGCGCTGGCGGAAGCCAACCGTGCGAGCTTCAGCATCAAGAGCGCGCCCAATGCCGGCACGCTGATCGAGATCATCTTTCCTTCGACACGAGTGCTTGCGGAATGAACGAGACGAAGAAGACGCCTGTCGACATCGCCAAGGAAACATTCGCGGCCATCGCGGCGGCGCGCCAGATCACGCCGTTCTCGCAGCGCGGCGAGGGTTTCGACCTGCCGACCGCCTATGCCGTGACGGCCGAACTGCGCACGCTGCGGCAAGCGCGCGGCGAGACCTTCGCCGGCCGCAAGATCGGCTTCACCAATCGCGGCATGTGGGCGGAATACGGCGTGTACGCTCCGATCTGGGGCGACATGTATGCCAGCACCGTGCATGACGCCGGCAAGCTTTCCGGCCCGTTCGACCTAAGCAAGATGCCGGAACCGAAGATCGAGCCGGAAATCGCCTTCAAATTCGCACGCGCGCCGAAAGCTGACATGGATGACGCCGCGCTGATGGGCTGCATCGAATGGGTCGCGCACGGATTCGAGATCGTGCAGTCGATTTATCCGGGCTGGAAGTTCTCCGCGGCGGACGGGATCGCCGGCGGTTGTCTGCATGGCGCACTGATCTATGGCACGCCGCATCGCGTCGAGGACATGGCCGGTGCGTTCGTCACGGCGCTTCCGAAATTCTCCGTCTCACTTTCGCGCGGCGGCGAAGTCGTCGACCGCGGCGTCGGATCGAATGTGCTGGACGGCCCGCTCAACGCGATGCGCCATCTCCTCACGCTGCTGAAGGACGACAAGAGCAACCCGCCGGTCGCCGCCGGCGAAATCATCACCACCGGCAGCCTGACGCGGGCGTTCGCCATCGCGCCGGGCGAAACCTGGTCGACAGAAATTCAGGGCTTGCCGCTCCCCGGCGTTTCGGTGACCTTCGCGTAACAGCCATGCGGGCGCCGATCGGCCGCCCCGGCGCCGCAATCTCCGGTATGCTTGCATCGTCGTGCCTCGCAACGGGATCGCCGAGCGATCCGAGAGGGGACGCCGATGCGGTTCATACGCGCCCTGCTTCTTGGCCTTGCACTCGTCCTGCCGGCGATGGCGGCGGCGCGGGCGGCGGAAGCCGTCGACCTCCTCCTCGTCCTCGCCGCCGACGTGTCGCGCAGCGTCGACGCGGAAAAATTCCAACTGCAGCGCGATGGATATGCCGCAGCCTTCGCCGATGCGCGCGTTCTCGACGCCATCACCTCGGGCAAGCAGAAGAAGATCGCGGTCTGCTTCGTCGAATGGTCCGGCTTCGCGTCGCAGAAGCGCGTGATCGGCTGGAGCGTCATCAAGGATGCGCGGACGGCGCGGCAATTCGGCGACCGGCTGGCGGAGGCACCGCGCTCGTTCTCCGAGCGGACATCGATCAGCGCCGCCATCGACTTTTCGATGATGCAGTTTTCCGATGCGCCGTTCGAATCCCCGCGCCGCACCATCGACGTTTCCGGCGACGGGACCAACAATAGCGGGCGCGACGTGCGCACCGCGCGCGACGAGGCCACGGCCAAGGACGTCACGATCAACGGCCTTGTCATCCTGAGCGAAAAACCGCTCCCCTGGAATCCCGACCATACCCACCCGCCGGGCGGCCTCGACACCTACTATCGCGACAACGTCATCGGCGGGCCAGGCGCCTTCGTCATGGTGGCGCAGGACTTCAAATCGTTCGGCAACGCCCTGATCCACAAGCTCATCGCCGAGATCGCACAGGCAAATCCGCCGCGGCATGCTATGAACGGCGAATGATATTCACGCTCGCCCAACTGCAAGACGCCGTTCGCACCGTGCATGCGGCGATGCCGCCGACGCCCGCCTATGCCTGGCCGCTGCTCAAGGCGCGCACCGGCGTCGACGTGGTCGTCAAGCATGAGAACCACACGCCGATCGGCGCCTTCAAGGTGCGCGGAGGCATCACTTATTTCGACCGGCTCAAGCGCGAGCGCCCGAACGTCAAAGGCGTGGTGACGGCGACGCGCGGCAATCACGGGCAGTCGATCGCCTTCGCCGGCGGGCGCGCGGGCCTGCCGACCGCGGTGGTCGTGCCCTACGGCAACTCGGCCGAGAAAAACGCGGCGATGCGCGCCTTCGGCGCCGAATTGATCGAGCACGGGCGCGATTTCGACGAGGCGAGAGAACACGCCGAAGTCATCGCCGCCGAGCGCGGCTACGAGTTCGGCGCGTCGTTCCAGCACGACCTCGTCGTCGGTGTTGCAACCTACGCTTACGAACTGTTCAAGGCGGCGCCCGATCTCGACGCCGTCTATGTGCCGATCGGCCTCGGCTCCGGTATCTGCGGCGTCATCGGCGCGCGCGACGCGCTCGGCCTCAAGACCAAGGTGATCGGCGTCGTGCCGGAAGGCGCCAATGCCTATCGCCGCTCCTGGGACGCCGGCCGCGTGGTGCCGACGAACACCGCGACGACATTCGCGGACGGCATGGCGGTGCGCACGCCGCATCCGCAAGCCCTGGACATCATCCGCAAAGGCGCGGACCACATCGCCGAAGTGTCGGAAGACGGCCTCGCCGACGCGATCCGCGCCCTCTACACCGACGCGCATTGCCTCGCGGAAGGCGCGGGTGCCGGGGCGCTCGCCGCGCTGACGGCGGAGCGGGAGCGCTGGCGCGGCCGCCGCGTCGGCGTCATCGTCAGCGGCCAGAACATCGACACGGAATGGATGCAGGCCATCCTCTGCGGCAACACGCCACGGGTTGGGTAAGGGCGGGAGAAGCACCGCGCGAGCGGCTGGAATTGTCTTTTCGTCGCAGCCCTCAAGCCAAGACTTTAGAGCGCATCCAAAATCGCCGCCGCGACGACATCGCGCTAACATCCTGACCCTGCGACAGAATCTCCATTGACCCTAGGCGCCGCGGCTCCGTAGTCACAGGGCCACCCGCACCACCGCGGCGCTTTCCGACGACGCATTCGCAAAGGGAGAACCCATGACGCTTCGCCTTCGCACGCGCGCGCTCACCGCCATGGCGGCCGCGCTGGCCGCGACCACGGTGATGAGCAGCCACGCGCAAGCCGCCGAAGAGGTCAACGTCTACAGCTATCGCGAAGCCAAGCTGATCGCGCCGCTGTTTGCCGCCTTCACCAAGGAAACGGGCGTCAAGGTCAATGTGATCTCCGCGAGTTCCGGCCTCGAGCAGCGCATTAAGAGCGAAGGCGCGAACAGCCCCGCCGATGTCCTGCTCACCGTCGACATCGCGCGCCTGCAGGACGCCGAGAAGGCCGGCGTCACCGCGCCGCTCAAGTCGGAGACGATCGACAAGACCGTGCCTGCGCAATATCGCGACCCGAACGGACACTGGACCGGCATCTCGATGCGCGCCCGCGTGCTTTACGTGTCCAAGGACCGCGTGCAGCAGGACGCTTTCACATATGAGGAACTCGCCGACCCGAAATGGAAGGGCAAGATCTGCGTGCGCTCCGGGCAGCATCCGTACAACAACGCGCTGTTCGCCGCTTACGTCGTGCATCACGGCGAGGCAGAAGCGGAAAAATGGTTGACCGCCTTGAAGGCCAATCTCGCGCAGAAGCCGTCCGGCGGCGACCGCGAAGTCGCGCGCGATATTCTCGCCGGCAAGTGCGACATCGGCCTCGGCAACAGCTACTACTGGGCGCTGATGCACGACAAGGACGCCGACAAGAAAGCCTGGGCCGACGCGACGAAAGTCATCCTGCCGACATTCAAGGACGGTGGGACGCATGTGAACCTCTCCGGTGTCGTGCTTGCGAAGCACGCGCCGAACAAAGCCAACGCGATCAAGCTGATCGAGTGGCTTGCCGGCGACACGGCGCAGCACCTCTACGCCGACACCAACTACGAGTATCCGGTGAAGGCAGGCATCGCCGTCAATCCGACGATCGCCGGCTACGGCGCGCTCAAGCCGGACACCGCGCCGCTCGCCAAGATCGCCGATCAGAAGAAGACCGCCGCGAATCTCGTCGACAAGGTCGGCTTCGACAACTGAACGCGATGCCGGACGTAGCCAAGACACGGCTGTCGGAGGACTCCGAACGCCGATGACCGCTGCTTTCGCACCACAACCGCGAAGCCCGCGACCCATGCCTTGGGGCACGGGTTTCGTGCGCCGCCCGCTGCTGCGGCATGTCGTGGCCATCGCCTTCGTTGTCCTTCTCGTCGCCGCCGTCCTGGCGCCGATCGTCAGCCTTCTCGTCATCGCGCTCGGCAGTGACGCGGCGATCTGGGGACATCTCGCAGCCTACGTCCTGCCCTCGGCGCTGGCGCAGACGATCGGCTTGCTGCTCGGCGTGGCGGCCATCACGACGATCGCCGGGGTCGGCACCGCGTGGCTGGTGACGGCCTATCGGTTTCCCCTGCGGGACACGCTCGCCTGGCTCCTTCCGCTGCCGCTCGCGATTCCGACCTATATCGTCGCCTATATCTATGCCGATCTGCTCGACGCGGCCGGACCGATCCAGAGCGGGCTTCGCGCCGCGTTCGGATGGCGCACGCCGCACGACTACTGGTTTCCCGAAATTCGTTCGCTCGGCGGCGCGATCTTCGTGATGGGTTTCGTGCTGTATCCTTATGTCTACCTCTCCGCGCGCGCGATGTTCCAGATGCAGAGCGCGTCGCTGACCGAGGTCGCGCGCACGCTCGGCGCGACGCCATGGCGCCTCGCCCGCCACGTCGCGCTGCCGCTCGCGCGGCCCGCGCTCGCCGTGGGCCTATCGCTCGCACTGATGGAAACGCTGAACGACATCGGCGCCAGCGAATATCTCGGCGTACGCACGCTGACGATCTCGATCTATACCACCTGGCTCAATCGCAGCGATCTGCCGGCCGCCGCGCAGATCGCCTGCGTCATGCTGATCGCCGTCATGGCGCTGATCGCGTTGGAGCGCTACGGCCGCGGCAACCGGCGCTTCTTCGTGTCGGAGCGCCAACCGCGCCTTGTCGTCCCGATGACGCTCGCAGGCGGAACCGGTTGGGCGGCGGGCGCCGCATGCGCGCTGCCGGTCATCATCGGCTTCGTCATTCCCGCCGGCTTCCTGCTGCATGAAGTGGCGCGGCGCGGGCTTCTTGTCGGCTTCGATCCGGACCTCCTGCGCCACACCGCCAGCACGATCGCGCTCTCGGCGGCCGCGACGGCCGTCGCCATCGCGCTCGGACTCGGCGTCGCCATTTGCGTTCGGCTGGTGCGACGGCCGTTCATGACGGCGCTGCTGACGCTCGCCGGAATCGGCTACGCGGTGCCGGGCACCGTGCTCGCGCTCGGCCTTCTTTCCCCGCTCGTCGCGGTCGACGACGCGATCAATGCAGGCGCCCGGGCCCTCGGTTTCGCCGGGCCCGGCCTCATCGTCGCCGGCTCCGGCGCGGCGCTGGTGATCGCCTATGTGACGCGCTTCCTCACCATTGCGACCGGCTCGATGCAGGCCGGGCTCGGGCGCATCTCCACGCATATCGACGATGCCGCACGCACGCTCGGCGCGCGCTCGCAGGAACTAGTGCGGCGCGTGCACATGCCGCTGCTGCGCCCGGCGCTCGGCGGCGCGGCGCTGCTCGTGTTCGTCGATTGCCTCAAGGAGTTGCCGGCCACGCTGATGCTGCGCCCGCTCAACGTCGAGACGCTGCCGACCTATATCTACCAGTTCGCGACACGCGGAAGCTTCGAGGAAGGCGCGCTCGCGGCGCTGCTCATCATCGCCGTCGGCGTCATCCCGATCATCAGGATGGTCCGTTATGCCGACCTCGACATCGGCGGCACGCAACGACGGAAGCCGTCGGCCGGCGCGTAAATGGCGCCAAACAGCAAACCCGTCATGCCAGTGGTTCTCGCCATCACGGGGACGACGGACGTGGCCCGCCTTACGTCCGCAACTCCGGCAGGTTGCGATAGAGCGCCAGCGCTTCGGGATTGGCGAGTGCCTCGGTGTTCTTCACGACGCGGCCGTGCACGATGTCGCGGATCGCGAGTTCGGTGATCTTGCCCGACTTGGTGCGCGGAATGTCGGCAATGGCGACGATCTTCGCCGGCACATGGCGCGGCGAAGCGCCGCTGCGAATCTTGCGCCTGATCGTTTCACGCAACGCGTCGTCGAGCGTCACGCCGTCCTTCAGCCGCACGAACAGAATGATGCGCACATCGCCGTCGATGTCCTGGCCGACGGCGACCGCCTCCAGGACCTGCGGAATCTGCTCGACCTGCGCATAAATCTCCGCCGTGCCGATGCGCACACCACCGGGATTGAGCGTCGCGTCGGAACGGCCGTGAATGACGATGCCGCCGTGTTCCGTCCATTCGGCGAAGTCGCCATGATGCCAGACGCCGGGGAAACGCTCGAAATAGGCGGCGCGATACTTCCTGCCGTCGGGATCGTTCCAGAATCCCACCGGCATCGAGGGGAACGGCTGCGTGCAGACAAGCTCGCCCTTCTCCCGCCGCACCGGCTTTCCCTCCTCCGACCAGACGTCGACCGCCATGCCGAGCCCGGCAGCCTGGATCTCGCCGCGCCACACCGGACTCGTCGGATCGCCGAGCACGAAGCACGAAACGATGTCGGTACCGCCGGAGATCGACGCCAGATGCACGTCGGATTTCACGGCGGCGTAGACGTAGTCGAAGCTTTCCGCCGCCAGCGGCGATCCGGTCGAGGTGATGGTGCGCAGCGCCGCGAGGTCGTGCGAGCGCGCCGGCGCGAGGCCGGCCTTCTTGCAGGCGTCGATATATTTCGCCGACGTGCCGAACAGCGTGACCTTCTGCTGCTGCGCCAAATCCCAGAGTACGTCCGGCGTCGGGGCGAAGGGCGAACCGTCGAACAGGATCAGCGTCGCCTCGCTCGCCAGGCCGGAGACGAGCCAGTTCCACATCATCCACCCGCAGGTGGTGAAGTAGAAGAAGCGGTCGAGCGGGCGCACGTCGCAGTGCAGGCGATGCTCCTTGAGGTGCTGAAGCAAGGTGCCGCCGGCGCCGTGCACGATGCACTTGGGCACGCCCGTGGTCCCGGACGAATAAAGGATGAAGGCCGGCTGGTCGAACGCCAGCCGCTCAAACCTGAGCTTCGCCGGGACGAACGGCGCGATGAAGGCGTCCCATGTCACGCCATGCGGCAGCGACGGCGCCAGGCGCGCGGCGTCGCCGAGGTAGGAAACGACGACGTTCGCGCGCACCGACGGCAGTTGCGCGGCGATCGCCTTCAGCTTCTCGGCATTGTCGATGCGCTTGCCGTTGTACCAGTAGCCGTCGACGGCGACGAACACCGTCGGCTCGATCTGGCCGAAGCGGTCGAGCACGCCACGCTCTCCGAAATCGGGCGAGCACGAGGACCAGATGCCGCCGAGCGAGGTGACCGCCAGCATCAGGGCGACCGTTTCCGGCAGGTTCGGCAGCATGGCGGCGACGCGGTCGCCGATACCGACGCCGGCAGCCTGCAAGGCTTGCTGCAAGCGGGAGACAAGCGCGCCGAGCTCCGCCCAGGTGACCGTGCTTTCGGCCTTGTCCTCGCCGCGGAAGATCATGGCCGGGCCGGCATCGTCCCGGCGCAGCAGATTCTCCGCAAAATTGAGACGTGCCTCGGGAAAGAATTTCGCGCCCGGCATGCGGTCGGCATCGCGGATCTCGCTGCCGCCCTTGTCGCCAATGACCCCGCAGAAATCCCAGACAAGCTCCCAAAAGGCGGCGGGATCGGTGAGCGACCAGGCGTGCAGGTCGCGGTAGCTCGCCAGCGTCGCGCCGGAGCGCGCGTTGGCCTGCCGCATGAAGGCCGCAGCCTGCGTCGCGGCCACGCGCGCGGCGCTCGGCGTCCACAGCGGTGCGGCCATCTTCTTCCTCCGGCGTCAGCTCAAACCCTCGTCTTTCTTAGAGTTTCGCCCTGTGCACAGCAAGACGCGGCCACGAAAGGGTCACAGAGGATCATCACAATTGGCGTCCGGATTGTCGTCGCGTGGAGTCTCTACGCGGCCCCATGAAGAACCAATTGGACCTATTTTTGTGAAATCGATCCGCGGCCTCAAACGGTTGGGATTTGGCCTCGCTGCCGTTGCCGCCGCCGGTATCGCCGCCCTCGCGGCGCTGCCCCTGTTCGTCCCGGCCGACGTGGTCCGCGATTCGGTCCAATCCGAGCTGCGCACGGTGACGGGCCTCGACCTGACGCTGCACGGCGACGTCGTCGTGTCGCTCTTTCCCATCGGCTCGGTGCGCTTCTCGGATGTGACGCTGAGCAGCGACCGCGCCAGCCAGCCGGCCCTGGCCGCCGAGCGGCTGCGGGCGCATCTGCGGTTCCTGCCGCTGCTGCTCGGCCGCATCGAGGTCGCCGACGTCGCCCTGATTCATCCCCGCATTCTGGTGGATATCGACACGTCCGGGCATTCCAACTGGTCAGCCCTGCTCGAAACGCTGACGCGGGCGCTCAAGCCCGACGCCCAGTCCGAGGGAATGCCGTTTTCCGAGGTGCGCGTCACCGGCGGGACAATCCTGATCAACGACGAGAAGCGCGGCATCACCGAGACCATGGAGGCGGTCGAACTGTCGCTCGCCTGGCCCGCCATCTCGAAGAGCTTCGGCGCCACCGGCCAGTTCATGTGGCGTGGCGAGAAAGTCGATGCGAGCGTCAATCTCGGCGACTTCTTCTCCGCTCTCAGCGGCACTCGCTCCGGCGTGAAGCTGCGCCTCGCGAGCTCGCTGCTGAAGCTCGGATTCGACGGCCATTTCAGCTATCGTCCGACCCTCAAGGTCGAGGGCAACCTCTCTGCCGACAGCATGTCGCTGCGCAGCGCGTTGCGTTGGACCGGGCAGACACCGCCGCCGGGCGGCGGCCTCGGCCACTTCACGCTCAAATCGCAGACCAACATCGTCGGGACGACGGTGGCGCTCTCCAACGTCAACGTCGAGTTGGACGGCAACTCAGCCGAGGGCGTTCTTACGGTCACCAGCGACGACCGGGCGATACTGCAAGGCACGCTCGCGGCGGAAAGCTTCGACGCGACGCCGTACATCTCCACCATCCGGCTTCTCGGCGCCAACGAGCGCGACTGGAGCAGCGCGCCGCTCGACCTCGGCGGGCTTTCCGGCACCGAGTTCGACTTGCGCCTTTCGGCCGCGCGCGTCCAGGTCGGAAGCGTCAAAGCGGGCCGAACGGCAGCGGCCGCGACGCTGCGCAATGGCGCGCTCGGTCTCGTGATCGGCGAAGCACAGGCGTTCGGCGGCGTCGTCAAAGGCTCACTCAGCCTCGCGCGCAATCAGCCCGGCGCTGCTCTCAAGGCGCAGATGCAGTTCACCGACGTCGATCTCGACGCCTGTCTTGCCGCACTGTTCGGCCTCCACCGGCTGGAGGGGCACGGCAACCTGCATCTGGCGCTGAACGGGGCGGGCGCGGATGTTCTCAGCCTCACCCGGACGATGGACGGAAGCGCGAGCCTGACGGCGCGCGAGGGCGCGCTCTCCGGTGTCAATGTGGAGCAATTGCTGCGCCGGCTGGAGCGGCGGCCCTTGTCCGGCGGCAACGAGTTCCGCAGCGGGCGCACACCGTTCAACAATCTCGTCGTGAAGGCGAAAATCGCCGACGGCACGGCCACCATCGAAGACGTCAAGCTCGAAGGCACGTCGGTCCGCCTCGCCCTGGGCGGCTCGGCGTCGATCCCGCAGCGCGATCTCGACCTGAAGGGCACGGCGAGCCTGCTCGACGCGACGGCGCGCGACAGCGCCGCCGGCACATTCGACCTGCCCTTCGTCGTCCGCGGCCATTGGGACGACCCGATGATGATGCCCGACGTCGAGAGCCTCATCCGCCGCTCCGGCGCGGCGGCGCCGCTGCTCGACGCCGTGCGTTCAGGCCGCGCCCGCGACGCCGTGCGCTCCGCCATCGAACAACTCACGACGCGCGGCGGAACACCGGCCAAGCCTGCGGACCCGGCGGCCACGGCGCCCTCCGCCTCCGCCGCCCCGCAACAGTGAAGGCTCGATCACGATGATTTTGGGTCGAATCGATCCAAAATCATGAACGTGATCGATTCTCATAACTTGGAGCGGGATGCGGGCGGAAAACCGCTGCACAC
>JBDHSU010000052.1:0-25374 GCA_039808325.1 Variibacter sp.
TTTGCCGGGGAATTTCCAACGGCGGATCTGCAGGTCTTCAAATACAAGCAGGACCGCATCGCCGTCGTCGTCCCGAAAGGACACGAACTGGCGCGCCGGAAATCGGTCCGGTTCTCCGATCTGCTCGACTTCGATCTTGTCGACCAGGAGCCCAACAGCTCCATCGATGCCGTGCTGTCCCGCGCCTATGTCGAGGCAGGCCGCGTTTTGCGGACGCGCATTCGCGTCAGCAGTTCCGAGGCGGCGTGCCGGATGGTGGAGGCCAATCTCGGGATCGCGTTCGTCAACGAGCGCATCGCGACCTGCCTGTCGCGTGTGACCGGCATCGTGTCGCTGCGGCTCGACGAACCGTGGGCCATTCGCCAGCATCGCCTGTGCGTGCGCGGCTTCGGCCAACTCCCGATTGCCGCCCGGCTTTTGGTCGAGCATTTGATCCCAGGCGTTACGACGAGAGCGTCATGAAAGTTGTCATTCTAGGCGCTGGCGTCATCGGCGTGACCAGCGCCTACTATCTGGCGCGGGCGGGCCACGAAGTGACGGTGCTCGATCGCCAGGAGGGCGCCGCGCTCGAGACCAGCTTTGCCAATGCCGGCGAGATTTCTCCCGGATACTCGTCGCCGTGGGCCGGGCCGGGTGTTCCGGTCAAGGCCGTGAAGTGGCTGCTGATGAAATACGGGCCGCTCGCGGTGCGGCCGCATCTCGATCCGCGAATGTGGATCTGGATCGCTCAGATGCTGCGTAACTGCACGGCCGCGCGCTATGCGCTCAACAAGGAGCGCATGGTGCGGTTGGCGGAGTATAGCCGCGACACGCTTGACGCGCTGCGTTCCGAGATCGACATCACCTATGACGGCCGGGCGCTGGGGACGCTGCAACTGTTCCGCAAGCAATCGCAACTTGATGCCACCGCGTCGGACATCGCGGTGTTGAAGGAACTCGGCGTTGCTTACGAATTGCTCGACCGCGAAGGCTGCATTCGTGTCGAGCCGGGATTGCGCGCGACGCAGGAGAAGTTTGTCGGCGGCCTCCGCCTTCCCGGCGACGAAACCGGCGACTGCTTCATGTTCACGACGCGGCTCGCGGAGCACGCGGCGCGGAAGGGCGTCGATTTTCGCTACAAGACGTCGATCCGTTCGATCGCGCGCTCGGGCGACGGAGTGACCGTTGCCACGGACGCCGGCGCGTATCGCGGCGACGCCTGCATCGTGGCGCTCGGCAGTTATTCGCCGCATCTCCTGCGGCCGCTCGGGATCTCGATTCCGGTCTATCCCGTAAAGGGTTATTCGATCACGATTCCGATCGTGGATGAAGCGGCCGCGCCGATGTCCACGATCATGGACGAAACCTACAAGATCGCCATCACGCGGCTCGGCTCGCGCATCCGAGTCGGGGGTACCGCGGAACTGGCGGGATATGACCGCACTTTGCGCCCCGGTCGCCGCCTGGCGCTCGAGCACTCGGTGACGGACCTGTTCCCCGGCGCCGGCGATATCGGCGAGGCGACGTTCTGGACAGGACTGCGGCCGATGACGCCGGACGGGCCACCGATCATTGGGGCGACATCCATTCCCGGACTTTACCTCAACACCGGGCATGGCACGCTCGGTTGGACCATGGCTTGCGGGTCCGGGCGGCTGATTGCGGATATTGTCGCTGGCGAGCGGCCGAATATCCGGTGGGACGATCTTTCGATAATGCGATATCGCTGAAGGGCAGGTTGCGGGACCCTCGATCTTTGCTCCAAGCTTCGCCGTGGCGCTCTCGACGGATTTTGACCGATGGACCAGATCGCTGACTTCAATGTCCTCAAGGTCGTACGCAGCAGCGGGACGCTGCGCGAGCAGGTCGTCGCGAAATTGCGCAAGGCGATCATCGCCGGCACGTTCGCGCCGGGTGAGCGGCTGGTCGAGCGGCGCCTGGTCGAGCTTCTCGGCGTCAGCCGCACGCTCGTGCGCGAAGCTCTCCGGCAACTCGAGACGGAAGGGTTGATCGAAACGCTTCCCTATAAGGGGCCTGCCGTGACGGCGCTTACGGCCGAGCAGGTGCGTCAGATTTACGAAATGCGCGCGGCGATGGAGGGGCTCGCCGCCAAGTTGTTCGCCGAGCGCGCGAGCGAGGACGATATCGATCGCCTCGACGCGACGGTGAAGGCCATCGCGCGATGCTATCGGCTCGGCGATGGCGACGGACAACGGGCGGCCGTCGAAAATTTCTACGAAATTCTGCTTGCCGGCACCGGCAACGCGATCCTCATGGGTTTCGTCGGTGCTCAGCGCGCGCGCCTGGCGTGGTTGCGCGCCGTATCGCTGGCGCGCAAGGGCCGGTCGCGCACCAGCATCGAGGAGAAGCGTGCGATCGTCGCCGCAATCAAAGCGCGCAATACGGTGCATGCGCGCGCCTTGACCGAAGCGCATATCGCCGCCGCTTTCGATAGCGTTTCGCGGGTGCTGACGGATGTCCGCAGCGCTCGTCCGCGCGAACGCGCGGGCCGCAAGCGTCCTTAAAGGATTCTACGCCATGGCGCCAAAACCGGCTATGAACGCATTGTATTACGGTATACAATCGAATGCAGGCGGCCGTATTCCTGCGCATGGTGGCCGTGCGACAAACGGGAAGGAGCAAAATGGCTGGGGTGGTTTCGGTTCTGCGCGTGAAGGCGCATCACGAGACTGAAATGGACGCTGCCCCGTCGACCGCTCCGGCGTTTGTTGAATTTTCCGACGTCTGCAAGAGCTATGACGGCGAAACGCTTGCCGTCGCGCACGTCGACCTCGCGATCGGCAAGGGCGAATTCGTCACGCTGCTCGGCCCCTCGGGGTCCGGCAAGACGACGTCGCTGATGATGCTGGCAGGGTTCGAGGCGCCGACGTCGGGCGACATCGTTCTGGCCGGTCGCTCCGTCAGCCGGATTCCTCCGCACAAGCGCAACATCGGCATGGTGTTCCAGAATTACGCGCTGTTCCCGCACATGACGGTTGCCGAGAACATTGCGTTTCCGTTGTCGGTGCGTGGGGTCGGGCGTGAGGAGATCCGGCAAAAAGTCGATCGCGCGTTGGCGCTCGTTCGCCTTTCGGGTCTGGGGCATCGGCGGCCGGCAGAGCTTTCCGGCGGCCAGCAACAGCGGGTCGCCGTCGCGCGCGCCGTGGTGTTCGAGCCGGACCTCGTGCTGATGGATGAGCCGCTCGGCGCGCTCGATAAGCAATTGCGCGAGCAACTGCAACTCGAGATCAAGCGCATCCACTCCGACCTCGGCGTGACGATCGTTTACGTGACGCACGATCAGTCGGAGGCGCTGACCTTGTCCGACCGCATCGCCGTGTTCAATGGCGGAGCGATCCGACAGATCGGCACGCCGATGGATATCTATGAGCGGCCGCTGAGCTCATTCGTGGCGCAGTTCATCGGGGAGAGCAATCGCCTTGACGGTCGCGTGATTTCTCGTAACGGCGATCGCTGCCGCGTTGAGATCGGCACGGGCGCGACGATCGAGGCGCGCCCCGTGGCCATCGGCGAGGTGGGATGCAGCACGTCGGTCACGGTTCGTCCCGAACACGTGGTCATCAATCCGCCTCCCGGCGCGTGGGACAATGTTTTGGCCGGCCTCGTCGAGACCATCATCTATCACGGCGACCACGCTCGGGCGCAACTGCGCGTGGCCGACTCTCAGGTCTTCACGGTCAAGATCAGCGATCCGCGCAACGCTTCGCCGCTTAAGGCCGGTGACACCGTGCGAGCGGCGTGGCGGGCGAGCGACTCGCGCGCCCTCGATCCTGACCCTGCCGCCGGCGCGGCGCCTTGATTCAACGATATATGGAACGGAGGAACACCATGCGTATCTTAAATCTGACGGGTATTTCGGCGGCGTGTCTTGCGGTTGCTTTTGGCGCAACGTTTTCAGCGCAAGCGCGCGATCTGACGGTCAGCGCCTGGGGCGGGTCCTCGCAGGCGGCGCAGAAGAAAGTTTATTACGAGCCGTTCGCCGAGAAGACCGGCACGAAAGTGCTGGAGGATTCCTGGTCCGGAGGCATCGGCATTCTGCGCACCAAGGTGCAGGGCGGCAACGCCAACTGGGACGTCGTGCAGGTCGAGGCGGATGAAGCGATCCTCGGATGCGACGAGGGCCTGTTCGAGAAAATGGATTGGAAAGCGCTCGGCGGCAAGGATGCTTTCGTCAAAGGCGCCGCCACCGATTGCGCCGTGGGCTCGGTCGTTTGGACCACGGGCCTGGTCTACGACGGAGCGAAATTCGCGGACGGCCCGAAATCCTGGGCCGATTTCTGGGACGTGAAGAAATTTCCCGGAAAGCGCACGATGCGCAAAGGTCCGAAATACACCTTGGAATCGGCCTTGATGGCGGACGGCGTCGCGCCTGCCGATGTCTACAAGATATTGCGAACGCCGGCGGGAATCGATCGCGCGTTCAAGAAATTGGACGAATTGAAGCCGAATATCGTGTGGTGGACGGCGGGGTCGCAGCCGCCGCAACTGCTGGCATCCGGTGAGGTCGTGATGGCCGACGCCTACTTTAGCCGCGCGCTTGCGGCCAACAAGGCCGATGGCCGCAAGTTCAAGGTTGTTTGGCCGGGCAGCGTCTATGCCATCGATTTCTGGGTGATCCTGAAAGGTACGCCGAACAAGGATGCCGCGGCGAAGCTCGTCACCTTCATGACGCGGCCGGAAAACCAGAAGGGCTTCCCGCCTCTCGCCTTTCAAGGCGTCACCAGTATCGAAGGCGCGAAACAGGTGGATGCCGCGGTGCAGCCCAGCATTCCGACCTACCCCGCGAATATGGAAGTCGCCTTGCCGCTCGACGTGGAGTTCTGGGTCGACAATAACGATCAGTTGAACCAGCGCTTCAACGCCTGGGCGAGCAAGTAAGTCTGCGTCGGCGATCATGAGCGTCACTGCCATGCCGACGGCGCCATGCGCGCCGCTCGGCGGCCGGCAACTGAAGCAGCGCCTGCGCCGCGTCCAGCGACGCCAGGCGCTGAGGGCGTTCGCCCTCCTGGCGCCGCTGATGTTGTTCCTGGCGGTGAATTTCCTTCTGCCGATCACGCTCATGTTCGTGCGAAGCGTGGAGGACCCCGATGTCCGCCGCGTCTTGCCGCGAACGCTCGCTGCGATTTCGGATTGGGATGGCCGTGCCCTGCCTTCGAACGAAGTCGGCGCGGCGCTGTTGGCGGACCTTGGTGCGGTCGAGAACCGTGAGGACCTGAGTCGGGCAGCGAACCGGTTGAACTACGACATCAACGGCTTTCGCACGTTGATTTTCCGCACCGCGCGAAGCGTCGGCCGTATCGAGGCGGCGCATGCGATGGAGGCGCTCGGCGCGCTCGATCCGCGCTGGAAGGACGTCGAGACCTGGGGCGCCATCAAGAGGGCAGCGGGTCCGACAACGAGCTTCTATCTGCTCGGTGCTCTCGACATGAAGAAAAACGCGAGCGGAGAAATCCATCGCGTCGGCAGCGAGCGCGCTGTCTTCACGCTGGTGCTCGCGCGCACGCTGTGGATCAGCTTTTGCGTGACGCTGCTATGCCTCCTGCTTGGATATCCCGTCGCCTATCTTCTCGCGACGATCCCGAGCAATGTCGCCAATATTCTGATGATCCTCGTGCTGCTTCCCTTCTGGACTTCGCTGCTGGTGCGAACGACCGCCTGGGTGGTGCTGCTGCAGACCGATGGCCCGGTGAATGGAGCGCTGCGATGGCTTGGCCTCATCGATCAGCCGCTGCGGCTGATCTTCAATCGCGTCGGCGTCTATATTGCCATCACGCACGTCCTGCTGCCGTTCATGGTGCTGCCGCTCTATAGCGTGATGAAGAGCCTCGGGCCGACGACGATGCGCGCCGCGATATCGCTTGGAGCGCACCCCTTCACGGCGTTTCTACGCGTGTATGTTCCGCAGACGATGCCCGGCGTCTTCGCCGGCACGTTGCTCGTCTTCGTATCGTCCATCGGCTACTACATCACGCCGGCGTTGATCGGCGGCGCCGATGATCAGATGCTGAGCTACTTCATCGCATTCTATACGAACGAGACGACGAATTGGGGGCTCGCGGGCGCGCTCGGCGTCGTCCTGCTGGCGATGACGGCCGTTCTTTATCTGATCTATAGCCGCCTCGCGGGCGGCGCGGGGCCGCGCTGGACATGAGCAGACCTTATGCCGCGCGGGGCGAAACCGCGTTCCGCTGGCTCTTCTGGGTCTATTGCGGATTGGTCTTCACGTTTCTGATCGCACCGATCCTCGCGATCATCCCGTTGTCCTTCAATAGCGGCTCCTTCCTGACATTCCCGATGCCGGGGTTTTCGCTACGATGGTACGCGGACTTCTTCGCGTCGGATCGCTGGTTAGCAGCGGTGAAGAACAGCATGATCGTCGGGGTCGCCACGACGTTTCTCGCGACGGCCCTGGGCACGATGGCGTCGCTCGGGCTGGCGCGCCTGCGGCCAAAACTGCGCAGCGTTCTGAGCGCTTGCATCATCGCCCCCATTATCGTGCCGGTCGTCATTACCGGCGTCGGCGCTTACTTCCTCTATGCCCCGCTACGATTGACGAGTACGTATCTCGCGCTGGTGCTGTCCCACACAGTGATCGCGGTTCCATTTGTCGTTCTCACGGTGTCGGCGAGCCTGCAGAATTTCGACGTCAACCTCGTGCGGGCGGCGGGCAGTCTGGGCGCTCGGCCGCTGACGACGTTCCGCAGGGTCATCCTTCCGCTTATCTTTCCGGGCGTGGTCTCGGGCGCGGTATTCGCATTCGCGACATCGTTCGACGAGGTCGTGATGGCGCTTTTCCTTGCGGGCCCGGAGCAGCGCACCCTGCCTATTCAGATGTTCAATGGCGTGCGTGAGGAAGTCAGTCCGACCATTACCGTCGCGGCAACGTTGCTGGTCGTCTTATCATGCATGCTGTTGGTCGCCGTCGAGCTGCTACGGCGCCGGGCGGAACGGATCAGCGGCTCGCGGCGTAGCGCAGCGAAGTAGGCGGTGCGAAGCCGGCGAAGCCTCATGGCCCGTCGAACATCATGCGCATGCGGATCTTTCCGGCCGCGTTGATGTGCCGGCGCGCCAGGGTTTCGGCCTTGTCGGCATCCCGCTTCTCGATTGCGGTGAGAATCGCGGCATGTTCCGTATATGCCGCTTCCGCCCGCCCCGGGGCGGAGAAGGTTGTGCCGGGCAGCAGCGCCAACGAGTCATAAAGTTGCTGCAGGGCCTGGGCGAGGTAGCGATTATGCGCCGCGTCGTGAATGGTCCGATGGAACAGGCGGTTGAACTTGGCACTGGCTTCGGCGGTCGTGCCGCGCTGCCGCGATTGCTCGAGTATTTCACGCATCTCGACGATTTCACCCTGCGACGCGTGTTGGGCGGCAAAGCGCGCGGCCGTGCCTTCAAGCGCCTCGCGTAGCGCATAGACTTCGCGCACCTGTTGGTTGTTGAGTTGCACGATCATGACGCCGCGCGATGCCGCAACCTCCAGCAGCCCCTCCGAGGCGAGCCGCCGTATGGCCTCGCGGATCGGCGTGCGGCTGACATTCAGCTTGGCGGCGAGGGCGGCCTCGCGCATGCGGTCTCCGGGGCGGAAGTCCCCCGACCGGATGCCGTTCCGCAGCCGCTGATAGACGAAATCCGCGCGAGACAGGTTCTGTTCTGCGGAACTCAAATTTCGTTTGCCCTTGTCGCTGTCGCGCCGCATCGCCCACGTCCTTTGTCAAACGCCGCCTCCGCCGGTATGCGATTGTGTGCAAGTAGTCAAACGCCTCCAAGGCATTTTGTGGCAAAAGCCGTATTGTCGCATGCGTTGTTGGACACTTAACCGCAACGTCGTGCAGCATGGGCGGCGTTTCGCCTTCGATATGTTCGGCGCCGCGGGCGGATGGTGCCGCATCGAGATGGTTGTCTGGACCTTCCACACTTCGCGTCAAAGGATGTGATTGCAAACGCGCACGGACTAGTGACACAATCCCGAGAGGTGGATGCTCGGTACGTTACCGACAATGACAAGCACAAGGGGGAGTGGTGGAATGTTACAACGCATTTTATCCGGTTTAGCCGTCGCAATTGCGACCACGTTGAGCGCTTCCGCGCAGGACCTGCCGAAAGTCCAATTCAAAGTGATCGGTCTCAATGGGCCGACACCGGCATCGATCGTCGATGAGATACCGTTCTGGCGAAAGACGATCCCGGAGGCGTCGAAAGGAGCCATTACCGCCGACATCACACCGCTCGATCAGATGGGTGTCGACGACAAGACGATGCTGCGGCTGTTGAAGCTCGGCGTCATGGATTTCGCGGGCATGGACGTGTCCAAGATGGCCGGCGACGATCCTCGTTTCGAGGCGTGCGATCTTGCCGGGCTGACGCTCACGCCCGACAAAGCGCGCGAAGCGTGCAATGCCTATCGCGACGTCATCGACCGTCAGATGCAGAAGAATTGGGGCGCCAAACTGCTCGCCTTCGGAGGCAACAGTCCGCAGGTGTTCTGGTGTCGCGATGTGATCAGCGGCCTGGCGGGCCTCAAGGGCAAGAAAGTCCGCGTCTTCAACAACACCATGCGCGACTTCCTTGGCGGCGTCGGCGCGACAGCGGTCAGCATGGCTTTTGCCGAAGTCGTTCCGGCGCTGAATAATGGCGTCGTCGATTGCGCCGTCACCGGGAGCCTCTCTGGCAACACGGCCGGATGGAACGAGGTCGTCAAATCGATCTATCCGATGTCGCTCGGATGGAGCATCAATGTGCTGGCGGTGAATCTCGATCGCTGGAATAAACTCGACCCGAAAGTGCGGGAGTTCATGGTCCAGCAGACGAAGGCCTACGAGGATAAGATGTGGGCGACCGTCAAGAAGACCACGGAGGAGGCCGACAACTGCAATACCAACAAACAGCCTTGCACCATGGGCAAGCTTGCCCAGACGACCATCGTTGCGGTGAAGCCGGAAGAAAGGGAAATGCACAAGAAGCTGGTGGAGGGTGCCGTTCTATCCGGCTGGGCGAAGCGCTGCGGCGCTGCATGCGCGAAGGAATGGAACGAAACGGTGGGCAAGGTGCTGGATCTGAAAGCACCGACGCCGTAGCGCGGATTTCTCGCGACGGATCCCGTGAATACGAAATGACGTGACGGTCAGGCGGCGCGGCATTGTCGCGCGCGCTTGCGTATTGTGTTTGAACGAACCGACAAGGGGGGACGCATGGAAGGCGTGATAACGGGGGTGCGCCGTTTCACCCGCTGGGGACTTTGGTTCGGCGGGGCCTTAATCCTCGCCGCTGCCATCGTCATCGGCATCGACGTGGTGATGCGCAAGTTTTTTACGGCTTCAATCGGCGGCGCCGACGAACTCGCTGGATATTCACTTGCGATCGGCACGGCATGGGGGCTTGGGGCGGCTCTCGTCGATCGGGCCCATATCCGCATCGACTCCCTCTACGTATTATTTCCCCGGAAGCTGCGCCTTGTGCTCGACGTCGCCGCGCTCACCCTGTTTGTCGCCTTTTTCGGCATCATGGCCTGGTACGGTCTCGGTGTGCTGGAGCAGTCCTGGACGTCGGGCTCGCGCAGCCAGTCCGCGCTCGAAATCCCAACAGTCATCCCGCAACTGCTTTGGATGCTGGGGTTGCTCGGCTTCGTTATCGTCGGCGTTTTGCTTCTGCTTTACGCGCTACAGCTCGGCCTGCGTGGCGATCTGAATGGCATGGGACGCGCGATCGGAACGCGGTCGGCCGAGGAGGAGATCGAGGACGAGATCCGCGATCTCGAGTCGCGGCGAGACGGCCGGGTGGGAGGCTGAAATGCTGCTTGTCACTCTGATCATTCTCATCGGGCTTTTGGCGCTTTCAATCCCGGTCGCGGCTGGGCTCGGTATTCTCGGGCTGTCGCTCTCCGCGATCTACTCGAAATTGCCTCTCTCGCTCGCGATGGGCGAAATTGCCTGGGGTACCTCGAACAACTTTTTGCTGGTCGCGATCCCGTTCTTCGTGCTCCTCGGCGAGATCCTGCTTCGGTCGGGAATGGCGGAGCGGATGTATAACGCGCTCGTCCTCTGGGTGCCGTGGCTCCCCGGCGGGCTGATGCATTCCAATATCGTCGCGTGCGCGATGTTCGCCGCGACCTCCGGGTCGAGCGTGGCGACCGCCGCGACGATCGGTACCGTCGCACTCAACGAGGTCGAAAAGCGCGGCTATTCCGAGCGTCTTTTCCTCGGAACGATCGCGGCGGGCGGAACGCTCGGCATCCTCATTCCCCCCTCGATCAACATGATCGTCTACGGCGTGCTCACCGACACCTCGATCCCGAAGCTTTATCTCGCGGGCTTCATTCCGGGAGTCATCCTCGCCACTCTCTTCAGCCTGACCGTGCTGGTGGTTTGCCTGATCCGGCCGGCGCTCGGGGGCAAGCCGACGGTCTCGACATGGCAACAGCGCATCGAAGCCTTGCCGGACCTGCTCCCGCCGTTGATCATCTTCTTTGCCGTGATCGGGTCGATCTATGCGGGACTGGCGACGGCAACGGAGTCCGCGGCTCTCGGTGTCATCGCGGCACTGGCAATCGCGGCCTGGAATCGACGCTTGACGATGAACGCGCTGCTGGCGGCGCTCGAAGGCACGATGCGTACCAACGCCATGATCATGGCGATCTTGCTCGCGGCCTACTTCCTCAACTTCGTCATCACCTCGATCGGTCTGACCGGGCAGGTCAACCACCTGATCACCAGTCTCGGCCTGTCGCCGACAGAGCTGCTGATTGTCGTCGTGATCTTCTATCTGATCCTCGGCATGTTCATGGAGACACTGTCGATGATGGTGGCGACGGTGCCGATCATCACGCCGATCATGGTGAAGGCAGGCTTTGACTCGATCTGGTTCGGCATCATCATCATCATCTTGATGGAACTGGCGATGATCACCCCGCCGGTCGGCATCAACCTTTATGTCGTGCAGGGGTTGCGCAAGCGCGGAAAGATCGACGATGTGATTATCGGCGCGCTGCCGTTTGTGTTGACGATGCTGCTGATGGTGCTGGTCTTGTCGATCTGGCCGCAAATCGCGCTTTGGCTGCCGCGCTTCGCTGCCGGGGGATAAGACATCCCCCCGGCGCGCGCCGTTCGGCCAGTTATCGCAGTTCGATGACGATGTTGCCGCCATCGTCGAGAAGCGCACGTGCGCCGGGCGGTACGACACAGGTCGTGTCGTACTCCTCGACGATAATCGGCCCCGACTGCGGAGTGCTGAGGTCGGCGCGCTGGAGGATCGGCGTATCTTGCCAGCCGTGCTCGTCGCCGAAATAGGCTTTGCGTGACGACGGAGCTTGTTTGGCCACGGAGCTCAAGGCCGGTCGCGCCGGCAGAACGCTTCCCGTTCTCACGCCGATGCCGACGACTTGGATCGAGACCAGTTCGACCGGCTCTTCGGGGCCCGCGCGATGACCGTAGGTCCGCTCGTGTTCAGCGCCGAAGGCCTCTTCGAGTTGGGCAACCATCGCCGCATCGATCGGTCCATCCGGCACCGGCACGACCAGATCGAAACTCTGTCCTTTGTAGTGCAGGGCCGCTGAGCGCTTGATGTGCGCCGCGGCTCCAGTAAAGCCCTCGGCCGCAAGCTGGTCGGTCGCTTGCTGCGCGAGCGCGTTCCACGCCGCGTCGACGTCCGTGAGATCGGCTCCGCGCAAACGGCGGCGGAACGTGCGAGCATAGTGATGCTCGACATCCGCGTACAGCAGTCCGAATGATGAGAACAATCCCGCGGAAGGCGGCACGACCACGCGGTCGATGCCCAATGCCGTCGCCATCCCGGCGGCGAACAAGGCGCCGTTCCCACCGAACGCGAAGAGCGCGAATTCCCGCGGATCGCGGCCGCGCTCGGTCGACACGGCCTTGATCGCGCGGATCATGTTGGACGCGGCGATTTGATGTGCACCATAGGCGGCTTTCTCAAGCGTCATGCCGAGAGGTGCTGCGACCTTGGCTGCGAACGCCTCGCGCGCTTTTGCGGCGTTGAGCTTAAGCGCGCCGCCTACGAGGTGTTGCGGATTGATGTAGCCTAACACGACATTGGCGTCGGTGACGGTTGGAATCTCGCCGCCCGCATCGTAGCAGACAGGGCCGGGCGAAGCGCCGGCGCTTTCGGGGCCGATCTGCAGCGCTCCGCCCGCGTCGATCCACACATGCGATCCGCCGCCGGCGCCGACCTCGGCAAGATCGATCGCCGGCACTTTCAGCGTATAACCGGCGCCGGTCAAAAGTCGCGACCCGATCATGATGCCGGCGCCGACAGCGTATTCGTGGGCGCGGGCGACCTCGCCGTCTTCGACCATCGAGGCTTTGGCGGTAGTGCCGCCCATATCGAAGGTGATGATCTTTGGCAGAGATTTTGCGCGTGCCAAAGCCTGCGCGCCGATGACGCCGCCAGCGGGGCCCGACTCGATGATGTTCATCGGGCGCTCGGCGGCGGCGGCGTCGGTCGTTAGCCCACCGTTCGACTGCATCAGCAACAGGCGCGCCGGAATTCCGGCAGCATCGAGCCCTTGGCGCAACGCGCGCAGATACGTCGCGACGATCGGCATCACATAGGCGTTGATGACGGTCGTCGACGTGCGCTCGTACTCCTTGATTTCGGGCAAAATCTCGTAGGAGATGCTTAACGGGACGCCAGGAGCCTTGCGTTGAATGATCTCCTTGATCTTCAACTCGTGCGCGGGGTTGGCGAAGGAGTTGAGCAGGCAGACCGCGAACGCTTCAACCCCCTCGGCAATCAGCGCATCCACGGCGCGTTCCGCGTCGGCGGGATCGAGCGGGCGTTCTATCTCTCCCTTGTGATTGACACGCTCGTCGACGACGAGACGAAGATAACGTTCGACGAGCGGCGGCGGTTTCGTCCAGCCGATGTCATAGAGCCGTGGCATGCGCAATGTGCGAATCTCGAGCACATCGCGGAAGCCCTTGGTCGTGATCAAGCCGACCCGCGCGCCCTTGTGTTCCAGGATTGCGTTGGACGCGACCGTGGTGCCGTGGCGAAGCTCGTCGACGGCGGCGCCGTCGATGCGGATCTCCTGGAAGACTGCATTCAGGCCGTCAACGATGGCTTGCGCGTAGTTTCCAACGCTCGACGAGACTTTTTTGGTGTGCACCGTCCCATCGGAGCCGAGGAGAACGATGTCGGTGAAGGTGCCGCCGATGTCGACGCCGACGCGATATGTCGTGGCCACTGTATTCCCATCCATCTTTGAGGGCATGACGCCCGGTCTCAATTCGGGAGAGCATCATCGCGATTGGATGATGTGCGAGATGAAGTTCGCCGGCGGAGCGGGAGGCTCAGCCGTTGTTCTGCAGCGTGTTATGGCGCAACGGGGTCGCGCCACTGCACCTTGGGGACTTCGCGCCAGCCTCGTTTCGCGCGGATGGCGTCGCGCCGTTTCTTCGTGGCTTCCTCGTCGACGCGCCACGCCGTGGTGTCGATCACGACGCCATAGTCGGCCTCGGCTTTCTGCGGCGATAGGAATTCGTTACGCACGTCGCGAAGCACGTCCGCCGATGGGCGTTCCAAGGGGTCGCCCCAACCGCCCGCGCCGGCAAGTACGTGCCTGAAGACGTCGCCCTTGTGGATGTTCATCGTCAGCTTGGAGGGCAGCAGCGTATTCTTTCCGTCCGGATCGAGATAGTTTTCGGAGGGTTGTCCGGGGCTGCCGCCATAAAGGCCGAACGGGCGGTGGTCGCGACGATCCGAGCGCACCTGCAACACGCCTTCCTCTTCCAGAAAGCGATAGTCGCGGCGGAACGGCACGCCGCCGCGGAATTTTCCCGCTCCAGCTTTGTCGGGCACGAATTCGTACGACAGCAGTTGAATCGGGTGCTCGGCTTCCGTCACCTCGATGGACGTCGATGCCATGTTCGCGAACATGTGCGAGTTGCCGTCGAGGCCGTCCGCCCAGGGGCGGGCGCCCCAGGCGCCGCAGGTGAAGTCGACGTAGACGAACGGCTTGCGCTGAGCGTCGTAGCCGCCGATCGAAATGCCGGTGTTGCCGCCGTCGCCGGCGGCCTTCACTTTGTCGGGCAGCATCATGGCCAGCACGCCGAACATGCAGTCCGTCATGCGGAATCCCGTGAGGCCGCGCGCGGCGCACGCCGCCGGCAGCACGCCGTTGCCGACGGTTCCGGGCGGGCAGATCACCTCGATCGCACGGAAGACGCCTTCATTGTTCGGGATACCTTGCGGCAACACCGAGCGCACACCGGTATACGACGCCGCTTTGGTGAAGGAGAGGGTGTTGTTGATCGCGCCCTTCACCTGCGGGGACGTGCCGGTCCAATCGACGACCATGTGGTCGCCGGTCTTGCGAAGAGTGACGAACAGGCGGATCGGCTTGCCGTAGTCGATCCCGTCGTCATCGATCCAGTCCTCGAAGCTCCATTCTCCATCCGGCAGCTCCGCCAGCGCGGCGCGCGTCAACCGCTCGGCGTAGTCGATGACCTCGTTCATGTAGAACTTGGTCTCGTCCGGCCCGTACTTCGCGACGAGGTCCGCGAACTGCTTCTCGGCAATGTGGCAAGCGGCAAGCTGCGCCCGCAGGTCGCCGAACACCTGAACCGGCAGCCGGACATTCCGCTCGATGAAGGTCATGATCGTCTGGTTGAGCCGGCCTGCGTCGTAAAGCTTCATTGGGGCGATACGCAGCCCCTCGGCATAGATCTCGGTCGAGTCCGACGCGTTCGAGCCCGCCACGCGGCCGCCGACATCGGAGTGATGGCAGACGGTGCAGGCAAACGCCAAACGCTCCCCTTCGTGATAGAGCGGTTTGAAGACGAAAATGTCCGGCAAATGCATGCCGCCGTCGAACGGATCGTTCATGATGAATACGTCGCCGGGGTTCATGTCGTCGCCGAAGTGACGCATGACCGAACTCATAGCGGTCGGCACCGAGCCGAGATGCCCCGGTAGCGTGAGCCCCTGCGCCGCGAGCTTTCCATTCGCGTCGGCGAAGCCGGTCGAGTAGTCCATGTTGTCTTTGAGAACGCCCGAATAGGTCGTCCGGAACACCGTTAGCGCCATTTCGTCGGCGATGGAGAAGATCGCGTTCTTGAAAAGTTCGAAAGCTATCGGATCATGCGTGCGAGCCGCGGTTGACTGTTCCTCGCCCCGGTTTTTCTCTTGCATTTTCACTTCAGAATCCTGCCGCTCGTTGTTGCTCGGTCGCATTCTCACAAGCGGTCGCAATCTGTGCAAGGGGAGTGCGACGTCATCGCTCAATTGGCGTGAAAGGGGTCCCTCGCGGTGTTCCGCCTTATTCGTCGCCTTGCCTGCGTTGAAGAAAAACGATTGCGCGCGCAGGTTGCAGACGCCATCGATCCCAGCAATCCTCGCCGGTGATGAAACTCAACGCACCGCTGCCGGGGGATCGCAAAAGCCGCGCGACTTCGTCGGCAGTTTCGGCGCGATCCTCAGTGTCGCGCAGATCATTGACTGGAGATGGGGCGAGCGGGCATTGAGAGCCGTCAAGATGGACGGGGCCTTTCAAGGCCGCTGCTCCGCCCCGCTGTTCACGCCGGGCTGCTCTGGGTTCGTAGCGCGATGTCGAGCCAGCCGAGGCCGTTGACGGTGACCCTGTCTCCGGCGCCGGTAACGACTGTTGTCGTCTCCGCCTCGAAGATGGCGGGCCCTTCGATCGTGGCGCCAGGGGCCAATTTGTCGATCTGATAGACCGGCACGGATTTCCATCCATCGAAGCGGGCTTGGCGTTTCGTTTCAACCGGCAGCGGTGCTGCCTGCTGCGACGGTTGCTCGTTAACCGGCGCAGGAACATGGCCGACCGCTGCCACACGCGCGTTGACGAATACCACTTCCTGATCGCGCGAAGAGTAGGTGTAAAGCTCTTCGTGACGCAGATGAAATCGTTCGGCGACGCGCTCGGCGAGGCCCGGCTCGTTCCAATCAAGCCCGTCCAACGAGACGTCGACCTCAAACACCTGTTCACCGTAGCGCATCTCGGCCGATCGCTCGATGCGAATGTCGCCGTCGAACCATCCGCGCAGACGGTTGATCGCCTGCTGTTCGAGGGCGGCATAGACCGAACGCAGGCGTTCGTCGGTCATCGCCGTCTCGTCGCCGACATGCGTCTGGCTCACCTCGTAGCGAAGGTCGCTCGTCAGCATGCCCCAGGCGGAAAGAACCGAGGCGATCGTCGGCACGATGACCCTCGGGATCTCGAGCTCTCGAGCGACCTCGACCGCATGCAGGCCCGCGCCGCCGCCGAACGACAGGAGTGCGAATTTGCGCGGGTCGACGCCGCGACGCACCGTCATCAGGCGAATTCCTTCCGCCATGTTGAGGTTGATCAGTCGAAAGACGCCGGCCGCAGCATCTTGCGTGGAAAGGCCGATCTTCGCCGCGACAGCTTCGACGGCATGCTCGGCCGCCGACGTGTCCAGATTCTTCCGGCCGCCGAAGAAGTTTTTTGCGTCGAGATAGCCGAGCAGCAGATTGGCGTCGGTGACTGTCGGCTGGGTGCCGCCGTTGGCGTAGGACGCGGGTCCCGGAACGGCTCCGGCGCTTTCGGGGCCGACTTTAAAAGTTCCGCCCGCGTCCACATGCGCGATCGACCCGCCGCCGGCGGCGATGGAAACGATGTCGAGGGAGCGCAGGCCAATGCGCTCGCCGGCGAGGCTTCGCTCGGCCGACAGCGCCGCCTTGCCGTCATAGATCAGTGAAATATCGGTTGATGTTCCACCAACGTCGAAGGGAATGAGGTCGCCGATGCCGAGAAGCTGCGCGCAGCGCCTTGCGCCGGCAACACCGCCGGCGGGCCCGGATAGCACCGTCGCCGCGGCGAGGCGCACGGCCTCTTCCACGGGCGCCATGCCGCCGTGCGACAGCACGATGAAAAGATTGCCGCCAAATCCCGCTTCCCGGAGCCGACCATCGAGGTTCGTCAGATAGAGGCGGACGATCGGGCCGACGTAGGAATTCACCACCGTTGTCGAGACGCGCTCGAATTCCTTGATCTGCGGCAGCACGTCGCTCGAGCGGGAGATATAGACCTCCGGCAACTGCGCACGCAGGCGCGCTTCAGTCGCTTGCTCATGCGATGGGTTCTTGTAAGCGTGCAGGTAGCAGATGGCGACGGCGTTCGCGCCCGATGTCCGGATATCGGCGATAGCCGCATCGAGCGCGCCCATGTCGAGGGGCGTTAGAATCGCGCCGTTCGGGCCGATCCGCTCGCGGATCCCGAACCGAAGGTGACGTGGCACGAGCGGCGCCGGCGGGCTTGAGCGTAATTCGTAGCGATTAGGCTTCATGCCCTCCCGCATTTCCAGGACATCGCGATGCCCCTGGGTCGTGAGGAGGGCGACCTTGGCGCCCTTGCGCTCGAGGAGAGCATTGGTCGCGACAGTGGTGCCATGGACGATGGATGTCGTTTGCGCCAGCAACTGAGCCAGCGTCAGATCGTGGCGCCGGGCCAGTTCCTGCAGGCCATCGATCACACCGATCGACTGATCCTGCGGCGTCGACAGGGATTTCGCGAAGATCGTGTGGCCGGTCTCATCGATTGCGACAAGGTCCGTGAACGTCCCGCCGACGTCGATTCCGATTCGCATTCCAGACATCAGACGGCTCGCTTGCTCACAAGGCCTTGCAATTCGTCCCGCGAACGTGCTTCCGCGCTCCGCTCGCCCGGCGGACCCCATCCGCCGCCGCCGGCCGACCGAATCTCGAAGGTGCTGCCGGGCGGCACGACGATCCCGACCTCCTTGGTCTTGAGGACGCGCGGCTCGCTGCCCTCGGACACCAACCGGTAGTGGTGCGGCGGACTGTCCTTCCCGCCGAGCATCCCGAACGAGCCGTAACGCGCGCCGTCGCCCGCGGTATTGGCAAGCGCCGGCTTCTCCGTGAGGACCTGCAAATCCAACGCAACTCCCAGCCCACCGCGGTGGCGTCCTTCGCCCCCCGAATCCGGCAGAAATTCATGCTGCGCGAAATGCAGCGGAAAGCGAACTTCGGCGAACTCGACGCTGCCGAATTTCAACCCGCCGACGGACTCGAATTCGCCGATGGAAGACCAACCGTCACCGGCGGCCGAGGCGCCGCCCCCGGGACGCGCGTGAAACATATGCCAAATAAACTTGCGGCCGTTGCGCGGGTTCTCGCCTTGGATGGCGATTCTGTAGCGTCGTCCCCAGCCGCCCATCGTTCTTTCCGGGCAAGATTGCGACAGGGCCGTCACGATCGCCTGCACGATGCCGTTCGAGGGATGGCTCGTGCACATTGTGACGGGCCTGTTCGGTTCGGGCCAGACGATGGTTCCTTCCTTGAGCTTGACGCTGAGCGGCCTGAAGGCGCCGTCGTTCTTGGGGACGTCCGGGTCGATCAGGAAGGCCAGAGCCATCGCGCAGGCGGATTGGGAATTCGCGTAGGACGAGTTCATGAAGCTGGTCGACTGAGGATCGGAGCCGGTCAGATCGACCTCGATGTTGCTGCCGGTCTTCGTGACGCGCGCATGGATGCGAATATTCTCGCGGCCGTGCCCGTCGTCGTCCAAGAAAGCCTCGCCCTCGAAGACGCCGTCCTTCCACTCCGAAATGATCGCCCGCGTCCGCCGCTCGGCGGCATCGAAGTAATCCTCGATGGCGTTGAGCGTGGTCTCGGAATTGAAGTCGTCCAGAAGCTTCACGATGCGGCGCTCGCCAAGGTGTGCCGCTCCGATCATCGCCGCGAGGTCGCCTCGGAAGTCGCGCTCGTTGCGGGTGTTGAGCGCGAGCAGATCGACGAGGTCGTCACGTTGTTTCCCAGCTTCGTAAAGCCGCACGGGCGGGATGCGCAGGCCTTCGGTCCAGATGTCGCGTGCGGATGGATTATATGCGCCGTGCGTCGATCCGCCGATATCGCTCTGATGCGCGCGCACGATCGTCCAAAACAGGCGCTCCTTGCCGCCGAACACGGGAACGAAAGCCGTTACGTCCGGCAGATGCGATCCGCCGAAGCTCGGATCGTTGGAGAGGAAAACATCGCCCTCGGAAATGTCCGAAAACCTTGCTTCGATGGCGCGCGCCGCCCAAGGCAGCGCTCCGACATGAATCGGAATATGGTCGGCCTGCGCCACCAGGCGGCAACGTGTGTCGACGATGCCGATCGAGAAATCCCGGCTCGAATTCAAGATTTGCGAGAATGACGTGCGCAGCATCGCTTCGCCCATCTCGCGCGTGATCGAGGTAAAACGGTGCTCGATGACGGAGCGCGTGATGGGATCGACGGCCGAGGGCATGGGGGATTCCTATGGGAAGGCGATGTGGAGGTGCTCGAATTACGCCGTGGACATTCGCATTTGCGCGTGATGCTCGAGCCGGCGCACGAGGGCACTCAGCGCATAGCATACGATAAAATAGATGATCGCCAGCGCGGAATAGAGGAAGATGGGCGTCTGCTCGCGTGCGTTCAGAACCGTCGCTTCATGCAGAATGTCCGGTACGCTGATGATGCTGGCGATGGTCGAGTCCTGAAATGCGATCAGGCTTTGCGTGAGCAATGACGGCGTCATGCGCCGCAGCGCCTGTGGGAGAATGATCATCCGCATGGTTTGCGACCTGCTCAGCCCGCTGGCCAGGCCGGCATTCCATTGGCCGGTGGATACGGATTGAATTCCCGACCGGATGATCTCGGTGAAATAAGCGACCTCGAAAGCGGCGAGCGCGGCGAGCGCGGAAAAGTACGCCGAGCTCGGTTGTCCGGTGATCAGCGGGCCGACCGTATATACCCAGAAGATCAGCATCACGAGCGGCATGCTGCGCAAGACGTTGACGTAAAACGTCGTGGGGTAATGGATGAGCGGAGAGGGTGACAGTCGCGCGAACGCGAAGATGCAGGCGATCGGCAGCGCGATTGTGATCGCGGCGACCGTCATGCCGACATTGTAGCGGAGCAGGGCAAGGAGAAGCTCGCCGATGTCATGCATCATTTCGACTCACGATAGGTGAGCCCGCCGACGCGCGTCCATTTCTCGATCACGCTCATGAGCGCCGCGATCACCCATGCGCATGCGAGATAGACGCATGTCGCGTATGTGTTCGCCTCGATCCAATGGAACGTCTCGGCACCGATCCTCTGCGAGATATAGGTCGTCTCGACGGCGCCCACGGTCATCGCCAGCGAGGACCCCTTGAAGATCGTGACGAATTCGGAAGTCAGGCTCGGCGCGATGAGCCGCAGCAGAAGCGGCAGCACGACATAGGCCTGCATCTGCGTCCAGCTCAGGCCGCTGGCGAGGGCCGCCTGGCGAATGCCGCGGCCGACCGTATTCATGCCGGCGCGCACATGCTCGGCGATCTTGGCGGAACTGTAGAGAGACAGCGCCATGATCGCGGCGACGGTCTCCCAGCCAAAATCGAACAACGTCTGCCGCACGGGGAGCGGCAACACGCGCGGCATGACGAAATAGACGAAAAAGAGTTGAACCAGGACCGGGATATTCCGGAACAACTCCACATAGGCCGTCGCCAGCGCGCGCACCAGCCTGTTTGGCGCGTCGCGCATGACGCCGACGAACACGCCGAGCAACAGCGCGAAGACCCAGGAATAGAACGCGATCTTGATCGTCAGCAGCAGCGCGTCGAAAACCTGCTCGCCGAAGGGCGGCTTCCAAAGAATCGACCAGTCGAGTCCGGAGATCATACGCGCCGTCTCTGCAAGCTAACCATTCATGCGCCGGCGGACCGGCGCATTCCCGAGTGTCGTGGCGGCTCTAGCGCTAAGGGGCCGCAGATGGACGACGGTTACGCCGGCCAGGAATTCATCAGCACCATCGTCTTGAGCTGGTCGGTCAACTCCATCGGTGTCGCGCTGGAGGGGCCGAAGTATTTATCGAAAAGCTTGTTCCATTCGCCGCTGATGAAGATGTTCACCAGCGTTATGTCCGCAATCCGTTTGAACTTCGGGCTCGAGGGACGCAGGATGCAGGCCTGCAGGAAGCTGTTGATGTTGATGGCGAAGACGCGCAGGTTTTTCTGCTTCCCGGCAAAGCCATAAAGGATAGGCTCGTCGGAGCTGTAGACGTCGATGGTGCCGGTTTGCAGCGCGGTGACGCCCTGCGCGTGGTCGGGAAATCCCACGGTGCGCACCGGCGCCGACAGCACCTTTCGGTTGTTGAGCTCGCGATACGATGCTTCTTCCAATCCGCCTTGCGGGACGCCGACGCGCTTCCCAGCAAGATCGGCAAGCGACTTGATGGGACTGTCGCTCAGCACCATCGCCGCTGTCGCGGTGAGGAAGTGGGGGACGAGGAAGTCGACTACTTTGGCGCGCCCTTGCGTGACGACGGTTGCGCCGGCTTCCATGTCGATCGTGCCGTTCTGCAGGAGAGGCTGGCGCGTCTGGCTGGTCACCGGCACATAGTTGATGCTGATCTTTCCGCCGAGCTCTTTGTTCACGTTGTTGTAGATCGCAAGCGCCATTTCGGTTGCGAAGCCGGTGTATTTGCCGTCGGCGTCCTTGAACCCGTATGGTGGCGCCGACTCCCGTGCGCCGAGATTGAACACGCCGGTGCGCTGAATGCGATCGAGCGTGTCTTCCGGGCAGGATTCCGCTTGCGCGGCATTGGTCGAAACAGCCGCGGCCGCAACTCCCGCGCCGCCGAGCAGGAATGACCGGCGATTCGCCGTGATCTTCGTCTTCGCATCGTCCAACATGGCATTCCTCCTGTTGAGTTGATTATTCGCGCGCTAGAACGGACCTCTAAAGCGATCGCTGCGGAACGGTGTGAGATCAATCGGGGCGGGTCGGCCGGAAACAAGGTCGGCGAGGACGACGCCGGTATAGGGCGCCGCGGTCATGCCGACATGTCCGTGACCGAAGGCGAGAAAAACGTCGGCCGAGCGGCGGGAGCGGCCCAGCACGGGCAGGGAATCGGGCAAGCTTGGGCGGTGGCCCATCCACATCGAAAGCCGGTCTTCCGGCAGCGCCGTCGGCAGGCCCGGCAGGAGATTTGCCGCGCGCGCCAGCAGCATGCGTGAACGCTGCCAATTTGGGGGCGCATCGAGGCCCGCAAGTTCCACCGTGCCCGCAAGTCGCAGTCCGGCGGCCATCGGCGTCGCGACGAAACTGAACTCTGCGTCAGTCGTCGGGACGCGAGGCATCGCGTCCGCGTTGTTGACCATAAGATGGTAACCGCGCTCGGTCTCGAGCGGTACGCGATCGCCGACCATCGCTGCGAGAGATTTCGAGTGGGCGCCGGTCGCGATGACGGCTGAATCGGCCGGGATGCTTTCTCCCGAGGTATGAACCGTGCGCAGGCGTCCGTTTTCGATATCGAAGCCGGTCGCGCGTACGCGCACGATCCGGCCTCCGTCCGCGACGAAAGCGTCCGCGAGCGCTGTCACGAGCCCATGCGGGTCGACGGTGTGCCCGTTTCCCGGGATGTACTTGGCGCGGATCAGATCGCGCGCCAGGCTAGGGTCGAATTGCCTTAGCTCGTCGACATTCAGGTCGTCCCACTTGATCCCGTTGCGGCGCCGGATTTCCCAGGCGCGTGCGTCGGCCTGCCAACTCGCTTCGCTGCGGTAGACGACCAGGATGCCGTCGCGCCGCACGAGGGACTGCGCATTCGCGGCCTTGACCAACGGCATCAAAGCGTCGAGGCTCTGCGAGATCAGGGATTTCAAGGCCTCAGCTTGGCGTGCGACGCGATCGGCGCTGGCGCCGGCATAGGCGTAGCGCAAAAGCCAGGGCGCGATCTTCGGCAGATAGCGCCAGCGGATCGCCAATGGGCCGAGCGGATCAAGCAGGTAGCCCGGAACGCGCTTCAACGTATCGGGCCCGGCGATCGGAACGAGCGATGAAGGATTGAAGCAGCCGGCGTTGCCGAATGAGGCGCCTTCGCCGGGCGGATTAGGGTCGACGATGGTGACCTGGTGCCCGGCGCGCTGGATGTAGCTCGCGGCGCAGACGCCGACCATTCCAGCCCCGACGACGACGACTTTCTTGCTGTTCTCGGCCAACGAAACGCCCCCTTATTTGTTGCCGTTCGCTTTACTTTTGCGGGCGCTTCAAACGAGCATCTCCACACGATCGACATAACGCCGCACGATCGACGGCGATCTTGAGCGATTTTTCAGAGTGTGACTATATAATCAGTCGATAAATTCACCGCTCGTCGGGACGATTTTACTATGGGGTACAGGGTCAAAAGTCTCTGTGCGCGATGAAATAGGACGCCGCAACCGATGATGGACCAATACCGCAAGTTCCTCGCCGTATGATAGAGATCGCTTCCGTCGACAAATGGTACGGCAAACGGCGCGTCCTCGACAACTGCTCGGCGAAGGTTGCAAAAGGCGAAGTTGTCGTGGTGTGCGGTCCTTCGGGGTCCGGAAAAAGCACGCTGATTAAATGCGTCAACGGGCTCGAGCCCATTCAGGGCGGCCGTATCGTCGTCGACGGAACGCAAGTCGATCAGCGCGCCGACCTGGCCAAGCTGCGTAGCCGCATCGGTATGGTGTTTCAGAGCTTCGATCTGTATCCGCACATGACGGTGACGCAGAACATCACGCTCGCGCCGATCAAGGTCTTGCGGCGTTCCCGCGAGGCGGCCGTCGCACGGGCTCGAGAATTGCTCGCGCAAGTCGGTCTCGGCGATTTCGCGGATCGTTATCCGGCAAACCTCTCAGGCGGACAGCAGCAGCGCGTCGCCATCGCGCGGGCGCTCGCGATGGATCCCGTGGTGATGTTGTTCGATGAGCCGACGTCCGCGCTCGATCCGGAGATGATCAATGAAGTCCTTGACGTCATGACCGATCTTGCGAAGTCCGGTATGACGATGATGGTCGTCACGCATGAGATGGGTTTCGCGCGGCGCGTTGCCGACCGCGTTATTTTCATGGATAACGGCGTGATCGTTGAGGATTCTCCGAAGGACGCGTTCTTCAAGAATCCCGTCAGCGCGCGCGCCGTACAATTCCTGTCCAAGATCCTGCAGCATTGATCCGAAGCAAGGCCGCTCCTGCCGTGCAGGCGCGAAGGCCGGTGGCCTCTCTCTAGAAAAAAGGTGAGCGATGTTTCCCTCCAAGGAAAACCTGAAGATCTGCTTTGCGCATGTGGCCTATCAGCTCGGCCCGCGATTTGATCTGCGCAAATCGGGAATTGCCTATTCGCAGGCCTGGAATGCCGAGGAGCTTGCGAAGCAGATCGCCGATTCGGACGTCCTTGTTGTCTCCGGCCTGTGGCGGAACGAACTCCTGGAGAAGGCCCCGAAACTGCGCTTCATTCAGTCGATCGGCGCGGGGACCGATCAGTTCCAGCGCGAGGCCTTGCGAGCGAAGGGCATTCGTCTGGCCAGCGCGAGCGGCGTGAACCGGCGCGCGGTCTCCGAGCATGTCATGTCGCTCATTCTCGCGTTGAGCCGGCGCCTCCCGGAGGCGCGGGACAACCAGGCCAAGAAAGTCTGGCGCGGCATGATCAGCGACCTGACGCAGCGCGAGGACGAACTGGGAGGCAAGACGCTGGCGATCATCGGCCTGGGCGCCATCGGCGGCCGGCTGGCGGAACTCGCGAAAGCTTTCGATCTGAAAGTCATCGGCCTCAAGCGCGACCCGTCGACCGGCAAGGGCGCCGCCGACGCGGTCTATGCCATCGGAGATCTGAAAAAAATTCTCCCGGAGGCCGATTTCGTCGCCTTGACCTGCCCGCTGACGCGCGAGACGGAGAATATCATTGACGCCCCGGCACTCGCGCTCATGAAACCGTCGGCATTTCTCGTGAACGGCGCGCGGGGGCGCTGCGTCAACGAGGCCGCGTTGATCGAGGCGCTGTCGGCGAAACGCATCGCCGGCGCGGCGATCGACGTGACGGCGGACGAGCCGCTGCCGGCGAGCTCGCCGCTGTGGGAGACGGAAAATTTGTTCATCACGCCGCATACGGCCGGTGAGACCCGAGCCTATGAGGACAATGTGATCGACATTCTGGTCGAGAACCTCAATCGGCTTTGGAACGACAATCCGAAGCTTCACAATCAAATCGTCTGAACGGCCGCCGGCAGGCGTCGCGGCCGCGCCCGAGGCCTGCTATGCCTGGGGCGCGGGGCGGTGTGGCCGTTCTGATGGCAGCATCCCCGCCGATCGAGACCGGGTAGGCGCGGAGTTGACGGATGTCCGAAGAAGCAAAGCTGGAGACGATTGCCGCTGTGAACGGGATCGCCTCGGATCGCAATTTCGGGGCCGTCGTTCCGCCGATCTATCTGTCGAGTGCCTTCGCCTTTCCCGGCTATGAGCGCGGCGGCCGGCACGAATACACGCGGACGTCCAATCCAAGCCGGGACCTCCTGGCCGAGACCCTGGCCAAGCTCGAGGGCGGCGCCGGCGCGGTGGTGACGTCGTCGGGAATGGCGGCCGTCGATCTCGTACTGTCGCT
>JBDHSU010000053.1:0-24799 GCA_039808325.1 Variibacter sp.
GTGCAGGTCGTCGAGCCGACCGGCTCGGAGACGCAGGTCGTCGCCAAGATCGGCGGCGAGGACATCATCGCGGTGTTTCGCGAGCGCCATCAATTCAGGCCGGGCGACAAGGTCCGCCTGCGGCCGGAGATCAAGCTGGTGCATCTCTTCGACGGCGAAGCCGGACAGCGGCTGAGCGCTTAAGAAACTGCACAAGCGGCGCCAACAAGCCGCTCGCGATGCGCACGATTTCAACGGGAGGATGAGGGATGACGAACTTTACACGCCGCGCCCTGGTGAAGGGTGCAACCGCCGCCGGCGCCTTGACCGCGCTGAGCGGTCCCGCCCTGCTGGACTGGGCGAAAGCCTGGGCGCAGGAGGCGCCCTGGAAGCCGGAGAAGGATGCGAAGCTCTCGATGCTGCGCTGGAAGTACTTCGTGCAGGCGGAAGACGACGCTTTCGTGAAGTTGTGCGAGGCCTTCACCAAAGCGACCGGCGTGAAGGTCGAGATTTCCCGCGAGTCCTACGAGGACGTGCAGCCGAAAGCATCGGTCGCGGCCAATACCGGCACCGGGCCGGACCTGTTCTGGGGCCTCTATTCGCTGCCGCACCTGTTTCCGCAGAAGTGCATGGATGTCAGCGACGTCGCCGAATATCTCGGCAAGAAATACGGCGGCTGGGTCGACAGCGCCGTCAAATACGGCCACAGCGGCAACAAGTGGATCTGCATTCCGATCTGCTATTCCGGCGCGCTGCTGAACTATCGCATTGAAGCTTCGAAGAAGGCCGGCTTCTCGAAGTTTCCGGACACGAACGACGCTTTCCTCGAATACGCGAAGGCGATGAAGAAGAACAACACGCCCGGCGGCTTCGCGCTGGGCCACGCCTCGGGCGACGGCAATAGCTGGGTGCATTGGTGCCTGTGGTCGCACGGCGGCAATTCCGTCGACAAGGACGACAAGGTCATCATCAATTCGCCGGAGACGGCGAAGGCGCTCGAATACGGCAAGCAACTCTATGAGGCGATGATTCCGGGCACCGCCGCCTGGAACGACTCCTCCAACAACAAGGCGTTCCTCGCCAACGAAATTTATTGGACCAACAACGGTATCTCGATCTACGTCGCGGCGCAGAACAGCGCCAAGCAGATCGCCGAGGACATGGACCACGCCTATTTCCCGGTCGGGCCGAGCGGCAAGCCGACCGAACTGCACCTGATGTATCCGGTGCTGGCGATGACCTACACGAAGTATCCGCAAGCCTGTAAGGCGCTGATGGCGTTCATGCTGGAGGCTGACAATTTCAATCCATGGATCCAGTCGGCGAAGGGCTATCTCACGCATTGCCTCAACGCCTATGACGCGAATCCGGTGTGGACGGCTGATCCCAAGGCGACGCCGTTTCGCGATGTCGCCAAGCGCACATTGACCGCGGGCGGGCTGGGCTCCGTCGGCGAGAAGGCGGCGACGGCGATCTCCGATTTCGTGATCGTCGACATGTTCGCCAACTACTGCACCGGCCGCGAGGACGTGAAGACCTCGATCGCCAACGCCGAACGGCAACTCAAGCGAATCTATCGCTGATCCGGAAAATCCTGAGCGTCGCGTACGACGCGGCGCTCAGGACCGATCGTTACCCCATGGCGAGGGTCCACCGGCGACGCCGCGAGCGGTGACGCCGGTCCGCAATGCAACACTAGGAAGGTGAATGGCCGACATCGCGCTGAAAACGGGCACAGCTCGCGCCGCTCCGCCTGACGTGAGTACGTGGCAGCGGCTGCGCGCCAACAAGAATTGGCTCGGCCTCTGGTTCATGCTGCCGACGGCGGCGTTCCTCATTCTGTTCCTGGCCTATCCGCTCGGGCTTGGCATTTGGCTGTCGTTCACCGACTCCCGTCTCGGGCGCGGCGGCGAGTTCGTCGGCCTCGAGAACTATATTTTTCTTTGGGACGATTCCATCTTCTGGCTCTCGGTCTTCAACACGATCCTGTACACGACGGTCGCGAGCGTCATCAAATTCGCCATCGGCCTCTATCTCGCGCTGCTGCTCAACGAGCACCTGCCGTTCAAGGCGATCATCCGCGCCGTGGTGCTCATCCCCTTCATCGTGCCGACGGTGCTCTCGGCCATCGCCTTCTGGTGGCTGTTCGACCCGCAATTCTCGATCATCTCCTGGTCGCTGCGGAAGATGGGGCTGATCACCGAGAACATCAATTTCCTCGGCGAGCCGTGGAACGCGCGCTGGTCGGTGATCTTCGCCAACATCTGGCGCGGCGTACCCTTCGTCGCGATCACCTTGCTCGCCGGCCTGCAGACGGTGTCGCCCTCGTTGTATGAGGCCGCGACGCTCGACGGCGCTTCCACCTGGCAGCGCTTCCGACATATCACCTATCCGCTGCTGACGCCGATCATCGCGGTGGTGATGACGTTCTCGGTGCTGTTCACCTTCACCGACTTCCAGCTCATCTGGGTGATGACGCGCGGCGGCCCCGTCAATGCCACGCACTTGATGGCGACGTTCTCCTATCAGCGCGCGATCATGAGCGGCTATCTCGGGGAGGGCGCCGCCATCGCGACGGCGATGATCCCGTTCCTGCTCGGGGCCATTCTCGTCTCCTGGTTCGGCCTGCAACGGCGCAAGTGGCAACAGGGCGGCGACAATGACTGACGCCCTCGCGCAGAAAGCGATCACTCCCCGCGCTGTGCTGACGGCGGAGGCGGCCGACCACAGCGAGGGCATGAGCTATCTGCAGAGCTTGCCGCGCCGGCTGGTGACGCTGTATCTGCCGCTGTCGCTCATCCTCTTCGTGCTGCTGTTCCCGTTTTATTGGATGGCGCTGACCTCCATCAAACCCGATGAGCAGCTCCTCGACCTCGACACCTACAGTCCGTTCTGGACATGGAACCCGACGCTCAAGCACATCGCCAAGCTGCTGTTCGAGACGCAGTATCCGACGTGGCTGTGGAACACGATGTTCGTCGCGGTCTGCGCCACGGCGCTGTCGATCTTCGCCAGCGTGCTCGCGGCCTACGCGATCGTGCGCCTGCGCTTCCGCGGCGCGAGCTGGGCCGGCGGCTTGATCTTTCTCGCCTATCTCGTGCCGCCATCGATCCTGTTCATCCCGCTGTCGACGGTGGTCTACCAGTACGGCCTGTTCGACACGCCCTTCGCGCTGATCCTCACTTATCCGACGATCCTGATCCCGTTCTCGACGTGGCTCTTGATGGGGTACTTCAAGACCATCCCCTACGAGCTCGAGGAATGCGCGCTGATCGACGGCGCGAGCCGCTGGCAGATCCTGATGCGGATCGTGCTGCCGCTCGCCGTGCCGGGGCTGATCTCAGCCTTCATCTTCTGCTTCACGCTGTGCTGGAACGAGTTCATTTACGCGCTGACCTTCATTTCCTCGACGCAGTACAAGACGGTGCCGGTCGCGATCGTGACCGCGCTGGTCGACGGCGACATCTATCGCTGGGGCTCGTTGATGGCCGGCGCGATGATCGGCTCGCTGCCGCTCGTCATCCTCTATGCCTTCTTCGTCGAGCACTACGTTTCGGCGATGACCGGGGCGGTGAAGGAATAGCGCGGGGACGACAGCCGCGTAACGCCGCTCACCCTCCGCTCTTCACCTTCTGCTCGCGGTAGAGCAGGTAAAGTCCCGAGGCGATGACGATCGCGGCGCCGGCGAGCGTCCAGCGGTTCGGCACGTCGCCGAAGAAAACGTAGCCGAGCAGGATCATCCACATCAGTTGCGTGTAGATGAAGGGCGAGAGGATCGCGGCCGGCGCCAGGCGGTGCGCCGCGATCAGCAGGAAATGCCCGAGCGCGCCGAAGCCGCCGCACGCCACCATCATCAGGATGACGAACGGATCGGTCGGCGTCGTCCACACGAACGGCAGCGCGACGGTCGTCGCGATCATCCCGACGACGTTAGAGTAGAACAGCGTCGTCTCGGTGGAATCCGTGCGCGCGAGGACGCGGGTCGAGATGATGTAGAACGCGTACATGCAGGTGCCGATGACGGTGAGGATCGCCGCCGGATGGATGCCGCCGGCGCCGGGGCGCATCACGACGATGACGCCGAGAAAGCCGAACGAGATCGCCGCCCAGCGGCGCGGGCCGATCCATTCGCCGAGCATCGGGCCGGCGAGCGCGGCGACCAGGAACGGCGTCGCGAACATGATCGAGACGGTCTGATCGAGTTGCAGGTAAAGCAGCGCGATGACGTTGAGGACGGTCGAGACGAGGACGAGCGTCGAGCGCCCGACCTGCAGCCAGAAGCGGCTGCTGCGCATCAGCGACGGGCGCGTGAACGGATTCGAAATGAACATCGAGAAGATGAAGGCGAACGTGTAGCGCGCCCACACCACCTGGAGGACGTCCATGTGGTGGTTGAGGAACTTCGCCGTCGAATCGATCAAAGCGAAACCGGCCACGGCGCCGCACATCAGCGCGATGCCTTTCAGGCGCTGCCGGCGCTCCTGCGCGGCGGCCGAGAAAGAGGGCTCGTCGGCTTTCATGAGCGAAGGCTATCCATGCCCGTCATTCCGGATCGTCGCATGGCGGCAAATCCGGAACCCGGAGGTCGCGGCGGGCGCTATGGATTCCGGGCTCGCGGACTGCGTCCGCGTCCCGGAATGACAGCGCATCAATATGTCGCCCGCCCGCCGGAGATGTCGAACACCGCGCCGGTGGTGAAGGAGCAATCCTGCGAGGCGCAGAATGCGATCAGTGCCGCGACCTCCTGCACGGTGACGAAGCGGCCGCGCGGAATCTTCGAAAGCATGAAGTCGATATGCGACTGCGTCATCTGGTCGAAAATGGCGGTTTTCGCCGCGGCGGGGGTGACGCAGTTCACCGCGATGTCATACGTCGCGAGTTCCTTGCCGAGGGATTTCGTCAGTGCGATGACGGCCGCCTTGGAGGCGGAATAGGCTGGCGCGTTCGGGTTGCCTTCCTTGCCGGCGATGGAGGCGACGTTGACGATGCGCCCGTAATTCTGCGCGATCATGCCTGGCACCACCGTGCGGCAGCAGAAGAACTGGGTATCGAGGTTGACCGACATCACCTGCGCCCAGGCCTTGGGGTCGTATTCCCACGTCTTGACGTTGGGCCCGGCGATGCCGGCGTTGTTGACGAGAATGTCCACCCGCTTGAGCGCCGTCACCGTGTCCGCATAGGCGCGCTCGACCTCCGCGAGTTTCGTCAGGTCGACCGCGAAGGCCTGCACGCCGCCGCGCTCCTTGAGCTCGCCGACGGTCTTGTCGGCCAGCGCCTTGTCATGATCCCAGATCGCGACCCTCGCCCCGGAATCGAGAAAGCGCTCGACCACGGCGCGGCCGATGCCTTGGGCGCCCCCTGTCACCACCGCCACGCGTCCGTCGAGGGAAATCCTGTTCGTCATTGCCGAGCCCCGTGATTTTCGATCGTCTCATGCAACCTAGCGAATGGCCGTCACGGTGACGAGCCTTTCCGGGGAATAGGTGGGCGACAAGGTCGGCATTTGCGGCCGTTCTCGCGTGCCGCCGGCTGTGTTAGCGTCGAGGCGATATCGCTTTCGGGCGCTTTTCCTTTTCGTCATCTCCTTTCATCGCGGGCCTAATGATCATGTTCTACGAAGTGACGATCCATACTGTTCGCCCCGGCGCCGTGCCGCAGGCGCTCGCGGCCTTGCAGGGGAGCCTCGCGGCCGGCGGCGGAAAGCTGCTGGCGTGCTGGTCCTCGGAGATCGGCGCGCTCAACCGCATCCTGGTTATTCGCGAGGCCGATCCCGCCGGCGAATCGTCACGCCGCGAGGCGCTGGCCCGCGAGAACGACCCGTATGGCATCAGCGCATTCGCGGTCTCGACGGCATGCGACATCTTCGCGTCGTTTCCCTTCCTCCCGCCGATCAAGACCGGCGAGATGGGGCCGTTCTTCGAGGTGCGAACTTACGAGCTGCGGCCCGCCGGCTTGCCGTGGACCGTCGAGGCGTGGGGCCGCATGCTTCCGGGCCGGACGGCGCGCTCGCCGATCCTCACCGCGATGTATTCGACGACGGGGACCGTCACGCGCCTGATGCACATCTGGCCCTACAAGACGCTCGACCAGCGCGGCCAGATTCGCGCCGCGGCCGTCGCCGACAAGCTGTGGCCGCCGCCGGGCGGGACGGAGCATTTCGCGTCGATGCAGTCCGAAATCTACGTTCCGGCGCCGTTCTCGCCGATCAAGTGACGCCATGAAAACGGCCTCGGCCATGGGAAGCACGCCGGGCCCGCCCGCGCATAGCGTCACCTGGGGCGAAGTCGCGCGTGTCTGGTCGCGCGTTGCGCTTTTGAGCTTCGGCGGCCCGGCTGGGCAGATCGCCGTCATGCACCGCATTCTGGTCGAGGAGAAACGCTGGATCTCCGAAAGCCGGTTCCTGCATGCACTCAACTACTGCATGTTGTTGCCCGGACCGGAGGCGACGCAGCTTGCGACCTATGTCGGATGGCTGATGCACCGCACCGCGGGCGGCTTGCTCGCCGGCGTCCTTTTCATTCTTCCGGGCATCGTCGCCCTGATGGCGCTGAGCGCGATCTATGCGCTTTTCGGCAAGGTCGGCATCGTCGCGTCGCTGTTCTTCGGGCTCAAGGCGGCGGTGCTCGCGATCGTGCTCGAGGCGGTGGTGCGCATCGGCAAGAAGGCGTTGCGCGGCCCCGCGATGGTCTCGCTTGCCGCCGCCGCCTTCGTCGCGATCTTCTTCTTCAAGGTGTCCTTTCCTGTCATCGTCCTCGCCGCCGCCTTGATCGGATTCATCGGCGGCCGGTCGGGCTCGCCGATCTTCCAAACCGATGGTGAGCGCGGGGACAATGGCGCAAACGGCGAGGGCGATACCTTGCTCGGCGAAACGGCGCCCGCGCATACGCGCTCGAGCGCCGCTCACGCGCTGCGCGTCGCGGCAATCTGGCTTACATTGTGGCTGGCGCCGGTCGTGGCCTTGCTGATCTTGCGTGGGCAGGGCGACGTCTTCAGCCAGATCGCCGTCTTCTTCAGCAAGATGGCGGTCGTCACCTTCGGTGGCGCCTATGCGGCGCTCGCCTATGTCGCGCAGCAGGCAGTGGAACATTATCACTGGCTTCAACCCGGCGAGATGCTCGACGGCCTCGGTATGGCGGAGACGACGCCCGGGCCGCTGATCATGGTGCTGCAGTTCGTGGGCTTCATGGCGAGCTTCCGCGATCCTGGAAGTCTGCCGCCGCTGGCCGCCGGCATTCTCGGCGGGTTGCTGGCGACCTGGGTGACGTTCGTGCCGTGCTTTCTTTGGATTTTTCTCGGCGCGCCGTTCATCGAACGCCTGCGCGGCAACATAGCCTTGAGCGCGGCGCTCTCCGCGATCACCGCGGCCGTCGTCGGCGTGATCCTCAATCTCGCGATCTGGTTCGCACTGCATACGCTGTTTGCGGCGCTTTGGCCCGTGCGTGCCTTCGGCCTTGCCTTCGATGCGCCGGTGCTCTCGAGCGTGAACGGATGGGCTCTCGTGCTGTCGCTCGCGGCGGCGCTCGCGATCTTCTGCTATAAGGTGGGAATGATCCCAGTGCTCGTCGCCTGCTCGGCGGCGGGCGTGCTGCTGTTCGTTGCGGGCGCGATTGGGTGAGGATCGATTTTTGCTCCGCTCATTCGCCGCGGAAACGGTCGCATCGACATAATCCGCGAACGCGCCTTCATCCCTCCCGCGTGAGCGCGCTTTCGTGCCAGCGGCGCAGGATCAGGTGGCTGACGAGGGACAGCGTGAAAAAGATCACGATGCCGGCGGCCGACAGCAACAGCAGCGCCGCGAACATGCGTGGAATGTTGAGCCGGTAGCTCGACTCGGCGATGCGGTAGGCGAGGCCGGAGCCGGCGCCGGCGGAACCTGCCGAAATCTCGGCGACGACGGCGCCGATCAAGGCGAGGCCGCCGGCGATCTTCAACCCGCCGAGGATGTAGGGCAGCGCGGCCGGCAGTTCGAGGCGGCGCAGGACCTGCCAGCGCGAGGCGCGGTAGAGCCGGAAGAGATCGCGCAGGTTGCGGTCGACGGAGTTGAGGCCGAGCGTCGTATTCGCGAGCACGGGGAAGAAAGCGACGATCCAGGCGCAGGCGAGCACGGCCGCGTGCTGCGGCAGATAGATCAGCAAGAGCGGCGCCACGGCGACGATCGGCGTGACTTGCAGGATGACGGCGTAAGGATAGAGGGAATATTCCAGCAGGCGCGACTGGTGAAACAGCACGGCGAGGAGGACGCCGCCGAAGAAGGCGAGCGCCAGGCCCTCGAAGGTCGTGATCAGCGTGACGACAAGTGACTCGGAAAGAAGCGTCCAGTCAGCCAGCAATGTGCGCCACACCTGCAGCGGGCCGGGGAGGATGTAGGGCGGAATTTTCTGGATGACGACGACCGCTTCCCAGGCGACGAGGCCGAGCGCGAGGATCGCGACCGGCAGCAGCATGCGCAGGATACGCCAGCCGTTCGTCTCGCCCGCCGCCGCGCGCATCAGGCGGCCGCGCTCCCCATCGCGTCGTACAGCGCCTCGGTGGTGACGCGGCAGTTCGCGGCATAATCGGCGGAGGTGCGGAAGCCGGCGGGGCGAGGATAGGGCGTGTCGAAGGAGAGGTCGGCGAAGGCGCGCCCGGGGCGCGGCGTCATCACCACGATGCGGCTGGAGAGATAGACCGACTCGAACACCGAATGCGTGACGAAAACGACGGTGACGCGCAGCGAGCGCCACAGCTCCAGCAGGTCGTTGTTCAGCTTGAAGCGCGTGATCTCGTCGAGCGCCGCGAACGGCTCGTCCATCAGCAGGATGCGTGGACGTCCGACGATGGCGCGGGCGATCGAGACGCGCATCTTCATGCCGCCGGAAAGTTCGCGCGGATAGGCGCCGGCAAAGGCCGCGAGGCCGACACGGGCGATCGCGTCGTCGACGCGCGGCCGCGCCTCGGCCGGGGAAAGGTTTGCGATGTTCAGCGGGAGGGCGACGTTTTCATAAACCGTCGCCCAGGGCATCAGCGTCGGCTCCTGGAAGACGAAGTCGAGCGCGCGGCCGCTGCCGCGGTATGCCTGCGGTGAGGCGTGCGTGATTTCTCCCTGCGTCGGCGCGGTCAGGCCGGCGATCATGCGCAGGACCGTCGATTTGCCGCAGCCCGAAGGGCCGAGCAGCGAAAGGAATTCGCCTTCCTCGACGTCGAGCGAGAAGCCGGCGAGCGCGGTCACGCCGTTGGCGAAGGTCTTGCCGACGTCGCGCATCGAAATGGCGGAGCCTGCGCGATCTCTGTTGTCGTCGGGCTTCACATCATGCCCCGCAAAAGACCCAAGCTCTCTTGGCCTCATCCCGATGAGCGCGTCGCGATGCGTCTCGAAGGACGAGGTCGCCCCAGCCTTCAAAACGGGACCTTCGGGCGCTCCTCAGGAGGACGGAGGAGGCGCCGTGGTGACGAGGGCCGGCACTCAATTTTTTGGCCGCAAGTCGATGCCGACGCGCTTGTTGACGAAGCGCAGCGTATACGCCTTCCGGAAATCGGTTCCAGCCTTGACCACGCCGGCGCGCACCATCTTGTCGAAAAAATCCGCGATCCGCGCATCGGTCATGGCGCCGACGCCGCGCTCGAGCGAGTCGCCGGAATCGACGATGCCGTATTCCTTCATCCGCGCGACCGAATACGCCATCAGTTCGTCGGTCATCTCGGGATTGTGCTTCTTGATGAGCGCATTCGCCGCTTTGTTGTCGCCGTAGACATAGTTCATCCAGCCGACGATCGAGGCATCGACGAAGCGTTGAACGAGGTCCGGATTTTTCTCCACCAGATCGCGGCGCGTTTCGATCAATGTCGAATAGGTGTTGAAGCCGTGGTCGGCGAGCAGGAAGAGCTTCGGCTTGAAATGCGCCTGCTTCTCGACGGCATAGGGCTCGGAGGTGACGTAACCCTGCATCGCGCTCTTCTTGTCGGCGAGGAAGGGCTGCGGGTTGAAGGTATAGGGCTTAACCTTGTCCGCGCTGAAGCCGAGGTCGCGCTTCATCCACTGGAAGTAACCGGCGATGCCTTCCTTGGAAATGAAGAGCGTCAGATTCTTCAGGTCCTCGAATTTCTCGACACCCTGACCCGGATGGACGAGGAAGACCTGCGGGTCCTTCTGAAACATCGCCGCGACGGTGATGGTCGGGATGTTCTGCTCGACCGCGTCGAAGGCCTGGAGCAGATTGGCGCTGAGATAGAAGTCGATCTTGCCGACCGGCAGCAGCAGCCGGTTGTTCACATTCGGGCCGCCGGGCACGATCGTGACGTCGAGGCCGTATTTGCGATAGGTGCCGTCGGCGAGCGCCTGGTAGAAGCCGCCGTGCTCCGGCTCCGCCACCCAGTTGGTCGCGAACGAGACCTTGTCCAGCGTCTGGGTCTGCGCGTTCGCGATGGCGCCGCCGAGCGCCAGGGCGGTCGCCGCGAGCGTTTGAATCCATTTTCGCCGTGTCATCGTATCGTTCCTGTCATTCCCGGCGGCCGGACCATAAGGCAGCAGCGGGGCGTTGCCCAGGTACTGCGGAGGAGCGCCATCCGTCGTCCTGAGGTACCGCGCAAAGCGCGGGCCTCGAAGGATGCGCGGCCGAGGCCGGGCCGTCACCCTTCGAGGCTCGCCGACGGCGTCGGCGCGCCCCTCAAGGTGACGGGTCGTTTCCAGCCTACTTAATGCTGATGCTCCATGCCGCTGCCGGTCGCGCCGATCGGGCGGACGGCATATTCGACCTCGACGCTGCCGGCCTTCTCGAACACGAGCGTGCCCTTGATCGTCTGCCCCGCTTTCAGCGGCTCCTTCAGGTCCATGAACATCATATGGTAGCCGCCGGGTTTCAGCTCGACGCTTTGCCCCGGCTTGATCTCGATGCCGTTGTCGAGCTCGCGCATCTTCATCACGCCGCCCTGCATCGACATTTCGTGAACCTCGCCCCTTCCGGCGACGGCGAAGGTGCCGCGCAGCAGGCGGTCCGGCGTGCTCCCGGTGTTGGTCACCTTGAGGTAGCCGCCGGCGGTCTTGGCGCCGCCGGGCGTCGCCCGCGACCAGGGCGCCTCGATGACCAGCGCGCCGGCCTTGAACGTCGCCGCCGTCGCATGCATGTGGCCGGACGATTGTTTCGCGACGAGCATCACGCCCGGCGCGGGAAACTTCAGCGCATGCGGATTCTGGCCTTCCGCGGGAATCTCGGCCCAGCGTGCGCTGCCTTTCTCGCAATCCTGCGTCACCGGGAAATACAGCGGATGGTCCGGCGCAAGTTCGCCGGCGACGAAACCCGCGACGACGAACTCATCGTATTCGTCGTCCGGCAGCGGCCCGCCGCTCCAGGCGATCTCGGTCGCTCCGTTGCTCAGCTTCTCGCCATGGTAGAAGGCGTATGTCTTCGCGTAGGCGCCCTTGGTGATCTTGAGTCGCCAGCCGGGCTTGGGCATCGGCTTGGCGGCAATGAACCCCTCGGGCAGCGTGACGCTGATCTTCGTCGTCGCCGCGCCGTCGCAGCCGTGCGGCACGCGGAAGGTCGCCTTGTAGGGGGCGCCGATGGCGGTTTGCGCCTTATCGAGCGTGATGTGTGCCGACGCCGCAACCGGCGTCATGCCGAGCGCCGCCGCCGCAAGTCCGTGCCAAATCAACTTCATCGTCCTGCTCCTTTGTCGGTTTGCAATGTAGGGGGAATCGGTTTGTCTTGTGATCACCATCGCGCGCGCATCCCGGCGTAGACGGCGCGGCCGCCGCCCGGCTCGAACAGCGCGATGCCGGGCGTCGCGCGATCGATGATGCTGGTGCTTGCGATGTAGGCTTTGTTCAGCAGGTTGCGCGCTTCGATGTAGATCGCGTAGCGCCTGCCGTCGTCATAGCCGACCTTGGCGCCGATGAGCGCGTAGGGCTCGGTCGTCAGCGTGTTGGCGCTGTCGACGAAGTAGGCGACCGGCACCCATTCGATGTTCGGGCCGAAATAGAAGCCGCTCGGATGCTTGTAGAGAAGCTCCGCGCGTACGAAGTGGCGCGGCGCGCCGGGCAATTGGTTGTCGCCGAAGGTCGGATCGTTGGCGAAGCGGAAATCGTTGAACGTATAGGCGACGTTGAGCCAGACGCGGTCGGGTTCGCCGCCGCCGGCGAACAAGCCCTTGAAGATGGCGACGCCGAAGGCTGCCTCGACGCCTTGGTGTCCCGTTTTGTCGGCGTTGATGACGTTGCAGTTGCCGAAGCTCGCATAGATGCACTGCAACTCGTTGCGGATGTCGGCGTGGTAGAGCGACAAGTCCCAGGTGTAGTCGGGACGCCGCCCGCGCGTGCCGATCTCATAGGTCGTCGCCGTCTGCGCCTTGATGGACGTGAAGGGGATGGTCGGCGCGGGGAAGCTCGAGCCTTCGCCGAAGCTCGGCACCTCGGCGCTGCGCGAGACATTGGCGAAGACCTGCCACGTCGGATCGACGTCCCATAACGCGCCGACCTTGGGGCTGAACAGATCGAACTCCGTGCGTCCCGACTGGTCGCCGTCGGTGAGGAAGCGGTCGCGGCGGTCGCGTGTCGCGTGCAGGAAGTTCGTGCCGGCGACGAGCGCCAGATTCGGGATGACGTAGAAGGAGTCCTCGACATAGGCCGAGGTGTTCGTCGATGAGTCGAGCGACGAGGAGAGAAGAGGACCTTTGATGGCGCCGGGCGTGTTGGCGTACTGCTTGTTGTCGATCGTGCCGTCGAGCACGTTGACGCCGGCGATGAGGCGGTTGGCGTGGTCGCCGATGGTGCGCTCGTCGGTCACGCGCGCGAAGCCGCCGTGGTCCTGGTAGCGATAGTCCAGCCACTGGAAGATCGGATGCATCAGGTGCCGGTCGAGCCCGAACAATCCGAATTCGATGCGCGTCGTGTCGCTGAGCCGCACGGCGGTCTTGTTGGCGATGCGCACGGAATCGATGTTGCGCTGCCAGTCGTTAGTGGCGTTGATCGCCGCCGCCTTTTGCGGGTCGGTGAGCGCGGTGTCCTTGTCGACCGAGCCGGGGATGCGCTGGCGGATGGTGTTGGCGTTGAAATAGAAGCGTGTCTCGACGTCGGGATTGATCTGATAGCCGACATTCGCCGAGCCGCGCGCGAGCTCGCCGAAGCTGTGGTCGCGGAAGCCCTGCTGCGCCTCCCATGAGCCGGTCACGAAGTAGTCGAGCGGCCCGTTGACGCCGCCGGAACTCGCCTGCAGACGCCGCCAGCCGAAACCGCCGCCGTCGATGCGGCCGTCGAAGAGGTTCGCGTCGCGGCCGCTCGGCGTCACGAAGTTGATGGCGCCGCCGAGCGAGTTGGCGCCGAAGCGCAAGGCATTGGCGCCCTTGTAGACGTCGATGTGGCGGTAGGCGGTCGGGTCGATCTCTTGGAAATCGCCGTAGCCGTCCGCCGTGTTGATCGGGATGCCGTCCATGTAGAGCTGCACCCCGCGCAGATGGAAGTTGCGCGAGAGACCGGAGCCGCGGATCGAAAGGCGGGTGTCCTCGCCCCATTTCGGCTGCGCGAAGACGCCGGCGACGAAATCGAGCGCGTCCTTCAGGGTTTGCGCCGGCGTGTTCTTGAATTCCGTGTCGGCGACAACAGCCGCTGAGCCGGGGATCCGGCGCAGTTCGCGCTCGGCGGCGGCGACGGTCGGCGCGGTCGGGCTTCCGCCCGACGCGCGCACGGTCAGCGCCGTCGGCGCCGGAGCCTGAGTGCGTGCTGGCGCTGCCCGCGCGGGTCTGGCGCGCGCCGGCGCGGGCTTTGCCGCGCGAACCGGGGCAGGGCGGGTCGCCTGCACGACGACGGGCGGCAGAAGGTCTTGTGCGTGAATGACTGTCGGCGTGGCCGCCGCCGTTATGGCAAGCAGCCAGATGCCCCCAGGGCGTGGCATTCTCAAATCTCCTCGGATGCGAATGAAAACGGTGGCTTTCGCCACGCGGGCTCATGCGCTCCGAGGTGGCCCCCGGGAGGTGTGCAGGCCGATGCGCCGGGCCGGGCTGGACGCCGGCTCGGCGATTGTGGGGGCGATCGCAGCGTGCGCGAAACGCAGGATCGTCGCCGCCGGAGTCTCGGGGGCGGGCGTCGCGACGGCGGCGACGACGCAAGCGACGCAGTGTTCGCAGAGCGGCGCCTTGGACGGCTGCGTCGGGCCGCTATCGGCGGGGGCGGTGTGCTCGGCGCAGAGGATCGTGGGGAGGTTGGCAGGCGATGCGGCGGCGGCCTGCGTGACGACGATGCCGGCCAGCAGCGTTTGCAGCACGAACAGGTACGCCGCGATCATTGCGATCCACGGCCGCCATCCTCGTCCTGCCTGCGTTCGCAGCGTCACACCCATTCACCTCGCGCCGCATGCCTACCACGCCGCCGCCGGCGGGGGAACGGCGAAGTCCGTCCATGCGGCATGCCGATGCGCGTGAACGCCTGGCCGCTCGCGTGTCGTCTCGATCAATGAAGACGCGGAACGGTCTCCCCCTCTTTGTCGGAGCGCAAGCCCGGTCCGGAAACCGCTCCGCCCCGCTTTTGTGGCGATGGCCGTTGGCGATGGAGCGGGCGCGTCCTGGGGCTAGCCTTGGATCGAATAGCCGCCATCGACGGTGATCGCCGCGCCGGAGACAAAATCGGACGCCTTCGAGGCGAGGAAGACGGCGATGCCGGCGAAGTCCGCCGGTTCGCCCCAGCGCCCTGCCGGGGTGCGCGCGAGCACGCGCTCGTGCAAGCCTTCGACCTGCGCGCGGGCGTCGCGGGTCAACTCCGTGTCGATCCAGCCGGGCAGGATGGCGTTGACCTGGATGTTGTCCTTCGCCCAGGCGCTCGCCAGCGCCTTGGTCATCTGCACGATGCCGCCCTTCGACGCGGCGTAGGGCGCGGCATAGGCGGTGCCGAAGATCGAGAGCATCGAGCCGGTGTTGATGATCTTGCCGCCGCCGGCCGTCTGCATGTGTGGATAGGCGGCTTGCGAGCAGACGAAAGCGGCATTGAGGTTGGTGTCGATCACCTGCTTCCACTCGGCCAGCGTGAAGGTTTCCGGCTGCTTGCGGATCGACATGCCGGCGTTGTTGGCGAGGATGTCGAGGCGTCCGAACGCCTTGGCGGCGGCCTCGCACATGGCGCGGCAGGAGGCTTCGTCGACGACATCGACGACGACGGCCTCGGCCTTGCCGCCGCCGCTCCTGATCTCCTTCACCGCCGCGTCGTTCTTCTTTTCGTTGCGCCCGGCGACGACGATCGCGGCGCCGGCCGCCGCCATCCCCTTCGCCATGCCGAGGCCGATGCCGCCGTTGCCGCCGGTGATGACCGCGACGCGGCCCTTCAGATCGAAAAGCTGCATGAAATCCTCCCGTTGTCGGCCACATCGTGGGCCGCCCGACGTTTCATTCCGGCATAGGTCGTCGCAGGTGCCGCCTTGGCTGGCAAGGGCGCGGGGCGGGCAAAGTGAATTCCTTTTCGGGCGAAAAGGCGCTAAACGCTGCGCGGAGATGGGCCGGCCGCGACAGGGCCGGCGGGGGAGCATTGAGCGCAGGGTACGGAACGGCGTGACGGAGACGAAATCCAGCAAGGCGGCATCCGACGGGGGTTCTCCGCGGCGCGTCTTCATCAAGTCGTTCGGCTGCCAGATGAACGTCTACGACGCGCAGCGCATGGCCGACGCGCTGTCGGCCGAAGGCTATGTCGAAACCGCGACGCCCGACGACGCCGATCTCGTCCTCCTCAACACCTGCAACATCCGCGAGAAGGCGGCCGAGAAGGTCTATTCCGATCTCGGGCGCATCCGCGTGCTGAAGGATGCCGCGGCGCGCGAAGGCCGCCGCGTGACGGTCGGCGTCACCGGATGCGTGGCGCAGGCCGAAGGCGCCGAGATCGTCGCGCGCGCCCCGACGGTCGATCTCGTCGTCGGTCCGCAGAGTTATCACCGCCTGCCGTCGATCTTGAAACAGAGCGCCAAGGGCGCGGTGATCGACACGGAGTTCGCGGCGGAGGACAAGTTCGATTTTCTCGCGCCGCCGAGCCGCGCGGCGACCCGCGCCCGCGGCGTCACCGCGTTCGTCACCGTGCAGGAAGGCTGCGACAAGTTCTGCACCTTCTGCGTCGTTCCCTATACCCGTGGCGCGGAGGTTTCGCGCCCGGCCGCGAAGATCGTCGCCGAGGTCGCGCGGCTTGTCGACGCGGGCGTGCGCGAGGTGACGCTGATCGGTCAGAACGTCAACGCCTATCACGGCGAAGGGCCGGACGGGCGGACGTGGTCGCTCGCGAAGCTGTTGGCGCGATTGAGCGAGGTGCCGGGATTGGCACGGCTGCGCTACACCACCAGTCATCCGAATGACATGGACGACGATCTCTGCGCCGCGCATCGCGATCTGCCGACGCTGATGCCGTTTCTGCATCTGCCGGTGCAATCGGGATCGGACCGGATGCTGTCGGCGATGAACCGCCGCCATACGTGCGCCGACTATCTGCGCGCGGTCGAACGCCTGAAGACGGCGCAGCCCGGTATCGCCTTCTCCTCCGACTTCATCGTCGGCTTCCCGGGCGAGACGGACGGGGATTTCCAGGCGACGCTCGATCTCGTCGCCGAGGTTGGCTTCGCGGCGGCCTATTCCTTCAAGTATTCACCGCGGCCGGGCACGCCGGCGGCGGACATGAGCGAACAGGTCCCCGAGGACGTGAAGTCCGCACGGTTGGCGCAACTGCAGGCGCTGATCGACCGCGAACAGGCGGCGTTCAATGCTCGCTGCGTTGGGCGGACCTTCGACGTCCTGCTGGAGAAGCCCGGGCGCCATCCCGGGCAAATCACCGGCCGCTCGCCCTACCTGCAGCCGGTGCAGGTGATGGCCGATACCGCCGATATCGGCCGCATCGTCCCTGTGCGCATCGAAGACGTGCGCGTCTACAGCTTGCTTGGATCGCGGCTTGCGGCGCAGGATCGGCAAAACGAGTCCGTGGCGCCGGCGCCACGGGAGGCAGCCATCGCTCACGGAACTTGAGAGAGCTTTTGCGCACACCGACACAGAGCCAATACCCGTCACCGGCCGCCTTGGCGGCGGCATCCCGTCAACAGATCGATCTCGCTTTCGACGATAACCGGCTCGCTTCGACGCTGTTCGGACAATACGGACAGAATCTCAGCCTGATCGAACGTCGCCTCAACGTCACCGCCGAACAGCGCGGCAACCACGTCATGCTCGAAGGCTCGCGCGATGCCATCGCGCAGGCGAAGCATGTGCTCGAAGGCCTCTACGAGAGCCTCAAGCGCGGGCGCGACCTCACCTCCGGGGACGTCGAGGGGGCGGTGCGCCAGTCGCTGGCGCAGGGAACGTTGTTCCCCGCCGAGGCGGGCGGCAAGAATGCGGGTTTCACGGAAATCAATCTGCGCAAGCGCCCGGTGCGGGCGCGCACGGCGGCGCAGGACGCCTATCTGCGCGCGCTCAATCGCAACGCGCTCGTCTTCGGCACCGGACCGGCCGGCACCGGCAAGACGTGGCTCGCGGTCGCGCACTGCATCGCGCTCTACGAGCGCAAGGAAGTGGACCGCATCATCCTCTCGCGCCCGGCGGTCGAAGCCGGCGAGCGCCTCGGATTCCTTCCCGGCGACATGCGCGAGAAGGTCGATCCGTATCTGCGTCCCGTCTATGACGCGCTTTACGACCTCATGGATTCGCGCATCGTCGAGCGCGCGCTGCAAAGCGGCGAGTTCGAGATTGCGCCGCTTGCCTTCATGCGCGGGCGCACGCTCGCCAATGCCGCGATCATCCTCGACGAGGCGCAGAACACGACCTCGATGCAGATGAAGATGTTCCTCACGCGGCTCGGCGAGAACTCGCGCATGATCGTCAACGGGGATCCGAGCCAGATCGATCTGCCCGGCGGACAGAAATCCGGCCTCGTCGAGGCGGTCGAACTCCTGAAGGATGTCGAGGGCGTCGATTGCGTGACCTTCACCGCGGCGGATGTGGTGCGCCACGAACTCGTCGGGCGCATCGTCGCGGCCTATGACGCTGCGGCGCAGGCGCGGCGTGAGGGGCATCTGTGACGGTGCGCCCGCGCGGCGCCAAGGCGCCGGCGCCGAAGGTCGAGGTGCTCGTTCAATCCGCGCTCTGGAAGCGCGAGGCGAAAATCGCGGCGCGCTTGCGGGCGGCGATCGCGGCGGCGGCAGTCCGCCTCGGCGAACGGGACGCGCCGTGCCCGGTGACGCCGACACCGAGCCCGCCGTCGCGGGCCCTGCTGGCGCTCGCCCTGAGCGACGACGAGGCGATACGGGCGCTCAACCGCGATTGGCGCGGCAAGGACACGCCGACCAATGTGCTGTCGTTTCCCGTCGCCGCGGCGGGAAGAACCCTGCGCGGTCCGGTGCCCTGGGGCGATGTCATCATTGCTTACGAGACCACGGCACGGGAGGCCGATGAGGCAGGCAAGAGTTTCGCGGATCACGCCGCGCATCTCGCCGTCCACGGTTTTCTGCATCTCGCCGGCTACGATCACGAGAAAGACATCGACGCGGAGGTGATGGAGGGGCTGGAACGTGCGATTCTCGCGCGAATCGGCATCCCTGATCCTTATGCGTCCTGAGAGACATAATCAGTTGCAGCAACACTGCCGCCACTCTCGATGTCGTCATCCTGAGCGCGGGAAAGCCGCGTCTCGAAGGATGGCCGAGACGCGCGTAGCCAAGACGCGGGTGATCAAGATAAGGGCCGTCGTCCTTCGAGGCTCGGCGCTTTGCGTCGCGCACCTCAGGATGACGGGTTCGATGTGTCGCCCCCTCGTTACCGTTTCGGCTTGATGCTGACCCGCATCTCAAACGCCGTCGTGTTGGCTTGGGGATGGCGCCGCGCCGCCATCGCCTTCGTCGCCGGCGCCGTGTCCACGCTGGCGCTGGCGCCGTTCTACGCGTGGCCGTTGCTGTTCGTCACCTTCCCCGTTCTCGTGTGGCTGATCGACGGCGCCTCGGCGGGGCGCTTCGGGCGCGCGATGAGCGCTGCCGCCGCCGGCTGGTGGTTCGGCTTCGGCTACTTCGTCGCCGGGCTCTACTGGGTCGGTATCGCATTCCTCGTCGACGCCAAGACGTTCGCGTGGCTGATGCCGTTCGCGGTGCTGGGGCTGCCGGCGTTTCTCGCGATCTTCACCGCGCTCGGAACAGCGCTCGCCGGCGCATTGTGGACGCCGGGGCCGTCGCGCGTGTTGGCGCTGGCCGCGAGCCTCACCGTCGCCGAGTGGGTGCGCGGGCATGCATTCAGCGGATTTCCCTGGAACGCTTTCGGCTATGCGCTGACGGCGCCGCTCGCCTTGGCGCAAAGCGCCGGACTGGTCGGGCTTTGGGGCCTGACGTTTCTGGCGGTGGCGATTTTCGCAAGCCCCGCCGTGCTCGCGGACGATCGCGCCGATACGCCGCGGCCGTGGCTCGCGCCGGCGGCCTCCATCGCGGTGCTGGCGCTGATGGCGATCTACGGCGCGGGACGGCTTTCCGCGCTGCCGACGGCGTTCGTCGACGGCGTGAAGCTGCGCATCATGCAGCCGAACCTGCCGCAGGACACGAAGTTCAACTACGGCGCGCGCGCCGAGGTGATGCGCCGCTACCTCGCGCTATCGGCGCGTCAAAACGCCGACGGTAGCGGTGGCGACGGCTTGAACGGGATCACGCATCTGATCTGGCCGGAGTCGGCGTTTCCCTTCCTGCTCACCCGCGAGCCGGATGCGTTGGCGCAGATCGCCGCCCTCTTGCCGAAAGGCACCGTGTTGATCACCGGCGCGGCGCGCGGCGAGCCGCCGCTTCGCCCCGGCGACGGGCTTCGCGCCTACAATTCGATCTACGTCATCGATCACGACGCGTCGGTTCTCGGCGTGTACGACAAAACGCATCTCGTGCCGTTCGGAGAGTATCTGCCGCTCCAGTCGCTGTTGGAGAGTATGGGGCTGCAGCAGCTCACCAAGGTGCATGGCGGCTTCCTGGCGGGGACACGCCGCCGCCTGCTCGCTATTCCGCGCGCGCCGTCGGCGCTGCCGCTGATCTGCTACGAGATCATCTTCCCCGGTGCCGCGGTTCCCGCCGGCCCGCGCCCCGGATGGATGTTGAACCTCACCAATGACGGGTGGTTCGGCGACAGCACCGGGCCGTACCAGCATTTCCAGCAGGCCCGTGTGCGAGCGATCGAGGAGGGGCTGCCGCTGGTGCGCGGCGCCAATACCGGCATTTCCGCGGTGGTGGATCCACTCGGCCGGGTGGTGAAGGCGTTGCCGCTCGGCACGGAGGCTGTGCTCGACGCGGCGCTGCCGAAGCCGGTCGCCCCGCCGCTGTATGTCCGCATAGGGGATAGCGGCGCCTTGATTTTGGTTGGGGCAGCCTTGCTTTGGGCCTTCAGACGGCGCATTCAAAAATATTGAATACAGTATCCAATCGCTACCAGAGGTTGGTACCGTTGGACCGCTGCGCAAATTAACATGGATCATTCTGCATCTTTCCCACATCGGTCTGAGCAGCTTTTGGCCTTAGAGTTCGCCCGCTTATTTTGTGCATTTGCTTGCTGTATGAGAAAACTGCCCGAAATCGCGGTGCCTCGCTTCGACGACAGGAGTTCTTGTTAAATGGCGATGAAGGCGCCCAACCCGATCGACAAGCATGTCGGTAGTCGTGTTCGCATGCGTCGCATGATGCTGAGCATGAGCCAGGAAAAATTGGGCGCCGCACTCGGCCTGACTTTCCAGCAGGTGCAAAAATACGAGAAGGGGACCAATCGCATCGGCGCGAGTCGCCTGATGCAGATTTCCGAGACGCTGCAGGTCCCGGTGGCCTTCTTCTACGAGGGGGCGCCGAGTGGCGCCGGCGGCGCCGGTTTCGGCGAAGCGCAATCCCCCGCCTATGTGTCGGATTTCCTGGCGACGTCGGACGGACTCTCTCTGGTCAAGGCATTCCAGCAGATTCCGGACGGCAAGGTACGGCGGCGGATCGTCGATCTGGTTGAAGCGATCGCCAACCAGCCGAGCGATTGACGGCGCGGCCTCGCTTCATCGTGCGAGGGACGGGGGCGAGGCACCTTGACCCCGCCAAAAGACGCTGCAACAACCGCGCGGTCGAAAGCGGCCGCGGGTCGCGGCGAGGGGCGGCCTCTCGGGGTCAAAGCATACCCATCGCTTATCTTTTTGATTGATCACGATCTTTTCCGAACGTCCGCTTCCGCTCGAGATCGTGTTCCAAGGAAGGTCTGTGCCTGATGTCGCGCAAGAATTACCTCTTCACCAGTGAGTCCGTTTCCGAAGGCCATCCGGACAAGGTCTGCGACCGCATTTCCGACGAGGTCGTGGACGCGTTTTTCGAGCATGCCGCGCGGGAAGGTCTGGAGCCGGGCCAGGTGCGCGTCGCCTGCGAAACGCTGTGCACCACCAACCGCGTCGTCATCGCGGGCGAAACGCGCGGACCGAAGAGCGTCACGCCGGAATTGATCACGCAGCGCGCGCGCGCCGCGATCAAGGACATCGGCTACGAGCAGGACGGTTTCCACTGGGAGAAGGCGAAAGTCGAGGTGCTGCTGCATGCGCAGTCGGCCGATATCGCGCAGGGCGTCGATTCCAGCGGCAACAAGGACGAAGGCGCGGGCGACCAGGGCATCATGTTCGGCTATGCCTGCCGCGAGACGCCGGAGCTGATGCCGGCGCCGCTCTATTACTCGCACAAGATCCTCAAGCTGATGGCGGAGGCGCGCCACGCCGGCACCACCGACAAGCTCGGCCCCGACGCCAAGAGCCAGGTGACCGTGCGCTACGACAACGGTAAGCCGGTCGAGGCGACGCAGATCGTCGTCTCGACGCAGCACCTCGACGAGAAGCTCACCTCCGACGACATCAAGGCGATCGTCGAGCCGTACGCGACGAAGGCGCTGCCGGCGGGATGGGTCACCAAGAACACCGTGTGGCACGTCAACCCGACCGGCAAGTTCGTGATCGGCGGCCCCGACGGCGACTGCGGGCTCACCGGCCGCAAGATCATCGTCGACACTTATGGGGGCGCGGCCCCGCATGGCGGCGGCGCCTTCTCCGGCAAGGACCCGACCAAGGTCGACCGCTCGGCGGCCTATGCCGCGCGCTATCTGGCGAAGAACGTGGTGGCCGCCGGCCTCGCCGACCGCTGCACGATCCAGCTCTCCTATGCGATCGGCGTCGCCAAGCCGCTGTCGCTCTATGTCGATCTCGCCGGCACCGGCAAGGTCGACGAGGAAAAGCTCGAAAGCGTGCTCAGCGAGGTGATGGACCTGACCCCGCGCGGCATTCGCTCGCACCTCAATCTCAATCGTCCGATCTATGCGCGCACCGCGGCCTACGGGCACTTCGGCCGCGCGCCGGAGGCTGACGGTGGCTTCTCCTGGGAGCGGACCGATCTCGCCGACGCCATCCGCGCCGCCGTCAACTGACGGCGCGCGGCCGCGCGCGCGTTCCGCCGCGGACGATCCGCAGGCTCAAAGCGGCGCCTTTTTCGGGCGCCGCAAAGGGCACCGTCTGCGTGCCGGCCAGGCGGGTCTGTTCCAGGGGCTCTTGCCTCGCCTCGCGCTCGACCTCACGCAGCCGGCGCCAATGCTTGCGACGCTCTTTCCCGTCGCCGTCGAGTCCGTGCGGCTGGAGATCGGTTTCGGCGGCGGAGAGAATCTGATCGCGGAAGCGGGCGCGCATCCGGCGGTCGGGTTCATCGGTTGCGAGCCGTTCGTGAATGGCATGGCGAAGGCGCTCGCGGCGATCGATGCGGCGGGCCTGCGCAATATCCGTCTGCATCACGGCGACGCCGCCGACCTGTTGCGCTGGCTGCCCGCCGCGTCGCTTGCGCGCATCACGCTGCTCTATCCCGACCCGTGGCCGAAGAAGCGGCACTGGAAGCGCCGCTTCGTGCAGGACGAACGTATTCCCGCTTTCGCGCGCGCCTTGCGGCCGGCCGGCGAGTTCCGCTTCGCCAGCGATATCGAGGACTACGTCGCGTGGACACTTGCACGTTTCCTGCGCGCAGAGGATTTCATCTGGCCGGCGTCGCGCGCCGACGATTGGCGCAAGCCTTGGGCGGGATTTTCCGGCACGCGCTACGAGGCGAAGGCGCTGCGCGAGGGCCGCCGCGGAACGTATCTGACGTTCGTGCGGAGATAAGCCGCAAGCCGCCGCCATGCCGAATCGCTCTCCGCCCTCGGCATGAGGCCGGGAGAGGCTTATCGGCTTCAATGCAGCGCGCGCTCGTCCTTTGCCGGGTGCCGCGGCGAGCGCGCTTGCCAGAAGCCGAGAACCCGCGCCGACGTCGCGAACGAGAGGCGATCGAATTGTCCGCGCGCGCGCTCGATCGCCGGCGTGTCGGCGCCGAGTTGCAGCGCGATGACCGCCTCGACCGTGCTCCACTGAAACTGCATCGCCCTGCCGAGGATCAGGAAGGAGTCCGGCCGCCCGCCATTCACGAGCCTGTCGGCGATCGCGATCGACAATCCGCAGACTTGCGAAATCGCGACAACGGTTTCCTCGATCTTTTTGGCGTTGGCGAAAGCGACGATATGCGCTTCCATATCCTCGAGCGTGCCGTGCCGCGCGTCGACGCTGCGGCTCACCGCCGCGTAGTCGCGCGTTCCTGGCCCGCGCAGAACGACTTCTTGCGCGGCCTTCTCTGTGACGCGCACGATGTCTGCCTGCGCGGCGCCGTTGGTGGTGGCGAGAAGGCGTTCCTGCGCGATTGTCGTCGCTTGCGCGACGAGCTTGCGGAACAATTGCACGGGAACGTCGGTGCGGCTGCCGACGCGATCGACGAGCGCGCGGTCCTTGGCGACGCGATCGAAGAGGACGACGAAACCCGCCTCGGAGAAACGCGCATTGCGGTTGCTGACGATCTTGTCGAGCACCGCGAGGTCGCCGCGGCGCACGAGCTCGTTGGTGACGTGTTCGGACACGCTGTTGCGGCCGGAGATTGCGAGCAGGTGTGCCTGCGGCTTGTTCTGCGCGACGGCGATGAGGTCCTCGTCGGTCAGGCGCGGCGACTGCGACAGCACGGGGCCGGCGACGGCGATGTCGTCGTCATGTGCCAGGGTGCGGATGATGTCCGGCGGGGCGCTGGCGAGCGGCGCCAGCGTCTGCGCGAGGTCGACCAGCGCCACGGTCTCGATCTCGACCACGAGGCGGCGGAAGACGTCGTCGAAAAGGGCGATCTGGGCGTCGTTGAAGGCGTCGGCACCGTGCAGGAAAAGCGTCGTGACCTGCTTCAGCGTGCTGGCCCGCCAGAGGGGGGAGGCGCGTTGCACGACGTCCTCGACATCGCGGATGAGGGCTCCCTCGGCGGTCATGTCCTAGACTCCAACGCGCCGCATTCTGCGGATTTCCAGACAATTAGGGGGAGAAGATGAAGGAAGCGTTAGGGGGCCGCGGGCGCGCGCCGAACGCCTTTTCCGCGCGTCGTTACCCCGCGTTCGTTTTTTGGCCGCGCATGGTTTTTTCGCGGCCGGCGCCATCCTTTTCGGGAGCATGTCCCCTCCGGCCATGGTCGCCCGGACGCCGTTACCCGCGGCTCGCGCATGCCCCGCCTTGCCATATCGTCCGCGAGACGTTAGCTATGCCGCGCCGCCGCCCCGTGGGGCGTCTGCGGCACGCGCCCGTAGCTCAGCTGGATAGAGCACCAGACTACGAATCTGGGGGTCAGAGGTTCGAATCCTTTCGGGCGCGCCATTTCAGTACAGAACTATGAACGCCGGTTGCCGGCGGCGATCGACGCCAAGCGTCGCTTCTATCCGCTCGCCCGACCAGGTCGGCAATGGCCCCCGCGCTTTCCCAGGCATAGATGGAGACGGCCATCGGCGGATACTCCAAATATTTAATTTCCAAATAGATCGCCGCAACCCTATTTCCCAG
>JBDHSU010000054.1:0-24298 GCA_039808325.1 Variibacter sp.
CTGGCCGAGCGCGCCGCGCGGCTCGCCGGCGCGCTGCGCACCACATGCGGACTGGCGCCGGGCGAGCGCGTCGCCATCGCCGCCAAGAACATGCCGGAATACGTCACGCTGATGTACGCCGTCTGGCACGCGGGGCTCGCCGCCGTGCCGGCGAACGCCAAGCTGCATGGGCGCGAGCTCGGCTACATCCTCGAGCATTCGGGCGCGCGGGTATGCTTCGCCTCGGCCGGCATCGATGACGAGATCGCGCCGTATGCGCCGAAGTCGCTCGAGCGGCTGATCCGCGTCGGCGGCGCCGACTACGAAAACCTTCTCGAAGCCGACGTGATGCCGCCGGCCTCGTGCGGCGACGACGATCTCGCCTGGCTGTTCTACACCTCGGGCACGACCGGGCGGCCGAAGGGCGCGATGCTCACGCACCGCGTGCTCAACTGGGCGAGCCACGCCTACGCATCGGAAGTCAATCCGCTGCCGCTCGGCGCGCCGATCCTGCATGCGGCGCCGATGAGTCACGGCTCCGGGCTCTACATGATGGCGCATGTCGCGCGCGCCGGCGTCAACGTCGCGACGGAATCCGGCGGCTTCGAGCCGGACGAGATCTTCCGCATGTTCGACGCCTGGCCGGGCGCCTCGATGTTCGCCGCGCCGACCATGGTGAAGCGTCTCGTCGAGCATCGCGGCGATTGCAATCCGGAGAACATCCGCACCATCGTCTGGGGCGGCGCGCCGATGTATGTCGAGGACACGCTCGCCGCGCTCGCGCGCTTCGGTCCGCGCTTCGCGCAGATCTACGGCCAGGGCGAAAGCCCGATGACCATCACCGTGCTGACCAAGGAGGAGATCGCGGCGCGCGAGCATCCGCGCTGGCGCGAGCGTCTCGGTTCCGCCGGACGGCCTTACGCGTGCCTCGAGGCCGCCGTCGTCGATGCGCAGGACCGTCCGCTGCCCGCCGGCGAGACGGGCGAGATCGTTTGCCGCGGCGATGTGGTGATGCCGGGTTACTGGCGGAACCCGGAGGCCTCGGCGCAAACGCTGCGCGGCGGCTGGCTGCATACCGGCGATGTCGGCGCCTTCGATGCCGAAGGCTATCTCACGCTCAAGGATCGCTCGAAGGATGTGATCATCTCCGGCGGATCGAACATCTATCCGCGCGAGGTCGAGGAGGTGCTGTTGCAGCACGCCAACGTGCGCGAGGCCTCCGTCATCGGCCGTCCGCACGCGGACTGGGGCGAGATCGTCGTCGCTTACGTCGTCGGCGATGCCGCGACGGCCGACCTCGACGCGCTGTGCCTCGAACATATCGCGCGCTTCAAGCGGCCGAAGGACTACGTCTTCGTCGACGCGCTGCCGAAGAACAATTACGGAAAGATTCTCAAGACCGAGCTGCGCGAGCGGGACAAGGCGCGCGCCAAGAGTTGCAAGAGTTGATCGTCATTCCGGATGGCCGCTCGGATCGGCGCTTCGCGCCGTCCGAGCACAGGCTCCGCGGCAAGTCTGGAATCCATACGCCGTGGCGCTGGGGTTATGATTCCGGGTTCGCGGCTTTGCCACGCCCCGGAACGATGGGAAAGGGGAGGAAAAGACCATGCCCGATCGCTTGAAGGACAAGGTCGCGCTCGTCGTCGGCGCGGGCTCCATCGGCCCCGGCTGGGGCAACGGCAAGGCGACCGCCGTCGCATTCGCGCGCGAGGGCGCGAAAGTCTTCTGCGTCGATGTCAATCCGCAGGCGGCGGACGAGACGGCGGAGATCATCGCCAAGGAAGGCGGCGCGGCGCGGAGCTTCCGCGCCGACGTCACCAGGCAGGACGATGTCGTCGCCATGATCGAGGCTTGCCGCGAGGCGTACGGCCGCGTCGATGTCCTCGACTACAATGTCGGTATCGCCGAGGTCGGCGGCACCGTCGAGCTGCCGGAGGAGCTTTGGGACCGCTCCTTCAACGTCAATCTCAAGGGCGCGTTCTTCACCTTCAAGCATGTGCTGCCGGTGATGGTGGCGCAGGGCGGCGGCTCGATCATCACCATCTCGTCGGTCGCGGCGGTGCGCTACACCGGCGTGCCCTACGTCGCCTACAACGCGACGAAGGCGGCGTTGAGCCATCTGACACGCACCACCGCCGTCGAATACGCGCCGAAGAAGATCCGCTGCAACACCATCCTGCCCGGTCTGATGGAGACGCCGATGGTGGCGAACACCGCCGGCCTCGTGAACTCCTATGCCGGCGGCGACATCGAGGAGATGTGGCGCGTGCGCGCCAAGCAGGTGCCGATGGGCTTCGGCGGCAGCGGCTGGGACATCGCCTGGGCCGCGGTGTTTCTCGCGAGCGACGAGAGCCGCTACATCACCGGCCTCGACATGATCGTCGATGGCGGCCTGACGCTGAAATACGCATAGCGGAAACGCAAGCGCCTGCATCTTTCAATGCCGTTGGATCAGACCTCGAGACGTCCTGGATCACGATGATTTCGGATCGAATCGATCCAAAGTCATGAAGGTGATCGATACTCAATATTTGGAGCGGGATGCGGGCGGAAACTGCTCCACACTTTTCTTCATCCCGCTCTGGAGCGTTTTTGCTTTTGATGGAATCAAAAGCAACGCTCTAGGTTCTTGTTTGACGCGTTTTCTTCACGCGAACCGGTACCCACTTCGCTCGAAAACGCTCTAGCTTCCGCCCGCCAGGACCTCCTTGCGGATCGTGCGGACCAGGATCTTGGCGTCGAGCCACAGCGACCAGGTCTCGATGTACTTCAAGTCGTAGTCGATCCGGTCGATCGCGGCCGCCGCCTGCGCCGTGCTTCCGCGGCAGCCGTTGATCTGCGCGAGGCCGGTGAGTCCCGGGCGCACGCTGTGCCGCTGGAAATAGTACGGGATCAGGTCTTCGTAGAGGCGCGTATTGGCCAGCATGCCGGGAACGTGCGGGCGCGGGCCGACGAGCGACATGTCGCCCTTGAGCACGTTGATGAGCTGCGGCAGCTCGTCGATGCTCGTGCGCCGCAGGAAGCGCCCGAGCGGCGTCACCCGCGCATCGCCGTCGACCGTTTGCTGACGCCCCGACCGATCCGCGAGATGCGTGTACATCGTGCGGAACTTGTAGATGCGGAAGCGATGATTGCGATAGCCGTAGCGCCCCTGCTTGAAGAAGACGGGGCCGGGCGATGTGAGCTTGATCGCGACGGCGACGCCGATCAGCATCGGCGACAGCAAAGTGAGCGCGGCGACCGCTCCGCAAACGTCCACGGCGCGTTTCGCGAAGGCCTGCGAGGGATCTTTCGGGCGGCGCGCGGCGCGGCGATAACGCTGCGGCCGCGCCGCGCGCGTCGTCGCTCCGCTCCAGAGCGGAACGATATGCTTGTCCTGAGCCGGCGCGAAGGAAATCGATGTCATGCTGAATGTCCGTCTTTCTCGAGGCGGCCTTCAAATGCTCTTCCGGATGCCGCGTGCATATCCGATGATCGTTCCGCCCGAAGTGCGAGAGCCTTGAGTGCGAAGGGCTGGCGGCCTCGCGTGTTGCGCCGGCAGTGTGCGTCCCGAGATGGCAATAGTTTGACGCGGCGCGGCATCGCGTCATGAAAATTTTGCATCGAACAAAAGGGATGTCCGCGCGTTGTTTCGCCCTCGCGCGCGCGCCGCGGTGCGCAAATTTTCATCAGATGGATGCTGTCTCGCGCGGCACAGCAGGCGCGGTGTGGCGCGACGCGATGCCCGTCGCATTGCGCACACACAATTGTCGCATTGAAAGCATTCGCTTCGCGCTGCGTTGTGAGGCTACGTGTGAGGCGTTCGATGTCGCGAAGAATTTTCAGGATTGTCGCGCTTTGCGCTCTGACGGCATTGAGCGGATGCGGCAATGCGCCGGGCATTAATCCTCTTTTCATTCGCGCGGCCGACGCGCAGGGCGCCGATACGGCGCATCGCTCCGTGGAGCGCCCCTATATGTTGCGCCCGAACGATCAGCTACGCGTGCAGGTTTACAACGAGCCCAGCATTTCCGGCGATTATCAGGTCGATGGCGCGGGCTATATTTCCGTTCCGCTCGCCGGACGCATCAAGGCGTCGGGCCGCACCGCGGGCCAGTTGGAGCGCGCCATCGTCGCGGCGTTGAGTCGCGGAATGCTGAAGGATCCGCGCGTCAATGTGCAGGTTTCGAACTACGCGGCGTTCTATATCCACGGCGAGGTCAAGAAGAGCGGCGAATATCCGTATCGTCCCGGTTTGACCGTGATGGATGCCGTCGCTACGGCGGGCGGATTCACGTATCGCGCCGACGAGAGCAAAGCGGTCGTGCGGCGCGCCGGCGACAACGTCGATTCCGTCGTGCCGCTCGATCGCACGATTTCCGTGTCGCCCGGCGACAACATCAAGATTCCGGAGCGCTTCTTCTAGCGCCGCAAACGCAGGCACGGCTGAACAAAATCCGTGCGCGCTGCCGTGCAGGATTGCAACACGCGCGCTTGCGCGAATGCAACAGTGCGTAACGCGTGACGAATTTTCGCCACGAGTGTTTCGCGCTGAAATTCTTCGTTAGCGGCGCGCGTTCGCGCCTTCGCACAAACGTCGCATTTTTCCTGTTTGCATTGCGGCACGAAACGCCATCGGCATCTCTCTGCAAATTTCAAAACATCGCGGCACGAATGATGCACACCACAATTGCCGCACAGGTTGGTGCGATAAGGATCGGCCGCGACGGAAGAGGCGGCAGCTTGAGGTGAGGGTTTTCACGCGCCGTGCCAGCGGCAGCGGTCGCGCGAAGAAGTCTTTTGGAAGCGTGAAGTGGTCGAGGAGGTCACGCGGTCACGACAAAAAGCTGACCGATGATTTTGACGGATAGTCTGCGTTCATGCGTCCTGCGTTGCTGCTCAAGAGGAGTGCGAGACCGCGCGGCATGCCGGCGCCGCGGCGCCGGCGAGCGGAAGCGGTGCTCGTGGCGCTGACCTGCGTCGCCGGCACGGGCGCGGCGCGCGCGCAGGTGATTCTTCCGCCGATGGTGCCGGAGGCGCCGCCATGGAACGCAGTGAAGCTGTTCGATCCGAGACCGTTCGCGCAGCAGTGGGACGACAGCGACGATGACGCGGTTGCGCCGGAGGACACGCCTGTGAAGACGCGCTTGCAGCCCGGATACGAGCCCGTCGGCGTGCGCAGCGGGCCGTGGATGTTCCATCCGTCGCTGACGGCCGGCGCCGTCTACGACAGCAACGTCTTTGCTTCGAATACGCTCAAACGCAGCGACATCGCGGCGTTCGTTCATCCGTCCCTGCGCGTCGAATCGCTGTGGGAGCGGCACGCGGCGGTGCTGCAGGCCGATGTGTCGTCCTACTTCTACAAGAACAATCCCGGCCTCGATTACACCGATGCGTCGCTGAAGGGGCGCGGGCGATACGACATCGCCCATGACGCTCAACTGTTGATGAGCTTCCGCGGCGGGCATTTCAACGAGGAGGTCGGCAGCGTGAGCTCGCCGGCCGGCGCGGCGCAACCGACGCCCTACGATCTGTGGAGCGGCGACGTCACCTATCGCAAGGCGTTCAATCGGCTGATTGGCTCGGTCGGCGTGAGCTTCACGTCGTACGATTTCGGCGCGACGCGCGCGCAGAACGGGACGATCATCAATCAGGACAGCCGCGACGGAAATATCTACACCGTGCACGGGCGGCTCGACTATGTCGTCTCGCCCAACTTCGGCCTCTTCACCGCGCTGGAGGGCAACGAACGCGATCTTCGCGGCACGCCCACGCAGGCGCTGTCGTCATCCGGCGTCCGCGCGTTGACCGGCGTCGATATGAAGCTGACGAATCTCGTGCGCGGCGAATTCGGCGTCGGTTACGCGCGCCAGGCGTTCGATTCCGCGACCATCGGCACGATCGAGGGGCCGGCCTATCGCGCGCAGCTCACGTGGAGCCCGACGCGCATGCTCGACGTGCGCTTCAACGCGGAGCAGATCGTGACGGAGGCGTCGGATACCAGCGCCAGCGGTGTCCGCGCCGACGCGCTGCAGGTCGCGCTCGACTACGAGTTCCGGCGCAACGTCGTGTTGTCGTTCGGCTACACCTACGAGACGGACAAGTTCTTCGGGCAGGATCGTCACGACACGGTTTCGTCGACGTCGACCGAGCTGAAATATCTTTTGAACCGCCACAGTTCCATCGGGCTGCGTCATCGCTATATCTCGCGCGAGAGCAGCCTGCCGTCATTCACCTACGACAAGCATGAGCTCGGCATCAATGTCACAGCACAATACTGACGTGGCGGGCGCGGCGCCCTGGCCGCCGGAGCAGACGACTCCGTCCTATTCGCTCGATCTGCGGGAGATCGCGCGCGTTCTTCGCCGCAACGTGAAGATCATCGTCGCGACGCCGATCGTGCTCCTGCTGCTCGCGATCGTCTTCGTGTCGGTCGTCACGCCGCTCTACACCGCGACATCGACGATTTTCATCGACCCGCGGCGTCCGAACGTCGCCGAGGGCAACGCGCAGGCGCAGCCGAATTTCGGCACCGACGATTCGAGCATCGAGAGTCAGGTTCTCCTGATCCAGTCCGTCAGCGTGATGCAGCGCGTCGTCGACAACCTGAAGCTGACGGAAGATCCGGACTTCGCGCCGCAGCCGGGCCTGCGCGCCTGGCTCATGGGTCTGTTCAAGTCGGAGACGCCCGAGGAGGCGAAGGCGCGTGCCGACGCTTCGCGCATGATCGCCGCCGAGGCGCTTGCGAAAGCCGTGAAGGTCCTGCGCCAGAAGGCGACCTTCCTCGTCGATATCCGCGCCACCTCGCGCGACCCGGAAAAGGCGGCGCGCATCGCGAACGCCGTCGCGGAGAGCTATTTCACGGAGCAGGTCCGCTCCAAATACGACGCCGCCAAGATCGCCGGCGGCTGGATGGGGGGCCAGATCGCGGAACTCAAGACGCGCGTCATCGCGGCCGACAAGGCGGTGCAGGACTTTCGCAGCGCCAACAACCTGCAGGCGTCGCAGGGCGTCACCGTCAACGATCAGCAGATCACCGATCTCAACACGCGCCTGATCGAGGCGCGCACGCAGACCGCCGAGGCGAAGGCGAAGTACGATCAGGTGCGTGAAATCTCCAAGAGCGGCGGCGATTCCGGCTCGGTCGCCGAAGCGCTCTCGTCCGATGTGATCGCGCGCCTGCGCTCGCAATATGCCGATCTCGCCAAGAGCGAGGCGGACCTCTCGACGCGTTACGGGCCGCGGCATCCGCTGGTGGCGCCGGTGCGCGCGCAGATGCGCGATACGCAGCGTCTCATCAACACGGAGATCAGCCGCATCCTGCAGGGCCGCAAGCACGCCTACGAGGTCGCGGCGGCGCGCGAGGCGGCGTTGCAGAAGAGCCTCGACGGATTGCAGAACGTCGCGAGCGAATCGGGGGAAGCGCAAGTGCGGCTGCGCGAATTGCAGCGCGAGGCGGAGGCGAACCGCACGCTCTACGAGTCCTTCCTCGCCCGCTACAAGGAGACGAGCGCGCAGGAAAGCCTCGAGCTTCCCGAATCGCGCGTGGTGACGAAGGCGCAGGTGCCGCTGCGCCCCTCCTTCCCCAAGGTCCTGCTGACGCTCGGGCTCGCCGTGGTCATCGGCCTCGGCCTGGGCTGCGTCCTCGCGCTCGTGCGCGACTATCTCGATCGCCGCATCAAGTCGTTGGACGAGGCGAGCGCGGTGTCCGGGCTGCCCGGCCTCGCCGCCATCCCGGTCATCGGCTCGCGCGAGCTCGCGCGTCTCGCGCAGCGGGGCCGCAAGGAGCTCGACCGTTACGACCCGGCGACGACGCGCCTCCTGCCGCCCGCGCTGCAGCCGCCGTTGATGCGCTACGCCGTCGAGCAGCCGACCTCGGCTTTCGCCGAATCGGTGCGCGCCATCCGCATGGCGGTGCAGCGCGAGGCGCGCGTGCGCCAGACCCAGGTGGTGATGGTGACGTCCGCCGTCGGCAGCGAAGGCAAGACGACGCTCGCCGCCAATCTCGCGCTCTCGCTCGCGGCGATCGGCTTGCGCACCGTGCTGGTCGAAGGCGACTTGCGCAACCCGGAGCTGACGCGCTCGCTCTGTCCGCGCGCGCAGTTCGGCCTGGTCGAAGCGGCGACGGGAGAGGTGCCCCTGCATCAGGCGATGGTGCTGGAGCCCTCGACGCGGTTGGCCGTTCTGCCCGCGCCGCGGCAGGCCGACCGTGCGATGCTGGCGGAATTCGTTCCCTCGGACGGCATGGCGCGTGTCCTCACGCAGTTGCGCGAGCATTTCGACCTGATCATCGTCGACGCGCCGCCGCTGCTGCCGCTGGTCGACGGCCGCGCATTGGCGGAGCAGGCCGACTGCATCCTCCTCGCGGTCGGGTGGGACCGCACGCCGCAAGAGGTGTTCCTGCGCGCGGTGCGTTTCCTCGCGCCGGTCTATGACCGGGTGATCGGCACGGTGCTGACGCGCGTCGACTTCAGCCGCCTGCGTTTCTACGACAGCTACTACGGCGGCCAATATGGCGGCGCGTACGAGTATCAGCCGCGGGAAACGAAGGAGGCGGCGTGACGGGGTTGCGGCATCGCGTCGGCGCCCATGTGCGCGGGTGCGTCTGCGTTTTCTCCGCGCTCGTCGCTCTTTCGGGAGCGGCGCGAGCGGAAAGCTGCACGCGCACCCGGGAATACATCTTCGATAACGCTTTCGACCTGCCGCAGAAGACCGAGGTCTATCGCACGTTGTTCAAGAATTGCCTGGAGACGCTGACGTTTTCCAACGTCAAGGACGCGTTCATCCTCAAGGACGGCAGCCTTGCCGTCATTCCGCGCACCGACAGCCTCAACGCCACGGCCGGCACCCTGGCGCAGTTCTGCCGGCGCTTCCCGCGCGGAACGCTGCATTTCGTTCCGGCGAAGGACGCGCGCAAGGCCGCGAACACCGCGCTCGCGGTGACGATGTCGTCGACGCGCGCGACGCCGTGCGAAAAGATCGTGGGGCAGTGATGGGGGCCGCGCCGCGGATCGATTCGCGAACGCCCGTCGCCGGCGTTCGCATCCGGACGGCGGCGAATCCGGCGACGCTGCGCCGGCCCGCGCCGACGGAGCCGGCGCCATCGGCCCAGCGCCTTCGCGCCGTCATCGTCTCCGAGCACGACTACCGCACCAAGCGGCGCGCCAACATGCATCCGATCGCCGACGCCCTGGTCGCGCTCGGCTGGGACGTCGCCTTCGTGTCGGTGCGCTTCAGTCCGCTGTCGCGCATCAAGCGCGATTCGCGCCGCTTTCTCTGGCGGCGCGCGAACGTGCTCGAGCCGCACAACGGCGTCGCCTGCTATCTCTGGAAGACGCCGTTCCACCCGGTGCATACGCGCGTCGCCGCGATCGATCGCCGCTCCGCGTTCCTGTACCGGCTCTATGCGCGCCTTCCGAGCCGCGGACTTGACGACATCCTGCGCGGCGCCGCGGTGGTCATCGTCGAGTCCGGCCTCGGCGCGATGCTGATCGGACGCATCCGCGCGCAGAGTCCCGACGCGATCGTCTCTTATCTTGCGTCGGACGAGTTGGCGACCGTCGGCGTGCATCCGTATGTGCAGCAGGCGCTGGAGGGCGCGGTCGACAAGATCGATCACGTCTGCCTGCCGTCGCCGCGCATGGCGGAAAGCTTCGCCTGGGCGGGGGACAAGCTCTTCCATGTGTCGCACGGGCTCGACGTCGCCGATTTCGCGCATGCGGGGGAGGGCGAAAGCCCCTACGTCGCGCTGCTCAACGCCGTGTCGGTCGGCTCGATGCTGTTCGACCCGCAGGTCGTCCTACACGCGGCGCGGGCGCATCCCGACATGCAGTTCCACGTCATCGGCTGCGGCGCGCGGTTCGACGCTCCCGCCAATGTCCGCATCTATGACGAGATGCCGTTCAGCCAGACGATCGCCTATCTTCGTCACGCGAGCGTCGGCATCGCGCCGTATCGCCGGGCGCCGGGCTGCGATTATCTCTGCGACACCAGCATGAAGCTGATGCAGTACGAGTATCTCGGCCTTCCGGCGGTGTGCCCGGAATTCGCCGTCGGCGGGCGCGCGCATCGCTTCGGCTATACGCCCGGCGACTACGGCTCCATCGCGCAGGCTTTCGCCGAGGCGAAGGCGGCGGGCCGCGCGCCGGCGCGGCGCTTCATCGGCTGGAGCGACGTCGCGCAGCGCCTCGTCAATCCGCGCGCCTTCGCCGACACGGCGCTTTGAGCCGATGGCGGCGGACCGCATGCGCGTCATCTACTATCGCGACCCCGCCGGGAATTTCGGCGACGACTTGAACGAGATGCTCTGGCGCGACCTGCTGCCGGCGTCGTGCTTCGCGGCGGACGACGCGGTTCTTCTCGGCGTCGGCTCGATCCTGCGCGAGGAATTCCTGTCGGCCGAGGTGACGCGCGGCAAGCGCGTCTTCATCCTCGGCAGCGGCGCCGGCACCGGGCCGCTGCCGCGCGCCTGGCCGAATCCGGAGTGGTCGGTGCTCGCCGTGCGCGGACCGTTGACCGCGCGGCTGCTGGGCAGGCCGGACGCCGCGGTGACGGACAGCGCCGCGCTGCTCGCGGTGACGCATAAACGCGCGGCGGACGCCGCGCGCAAGGACGTGCTTTTCGTCCCGCATCACAACTCGGTGGAATACAGTCTGTGGCCGCAGGCGTGCCGCCGCGCCGGCCTCGTCTTCGTCGATCCGCGCCGCCCGGTGCCGGACATCCTGGCGCTTTTCGACCGCGCGCGGCTCGTCGTCACGGAAGCGATGCACGGCGCCATCGTCGCCGACACGCTGCGCATCCCCTGGGTGCCGGTGGTGTGCTCGCCGGCGATCCCGCCGTTCAAATGGGTGGACTGGACGCGCTCGCTCGATCTCGACTATCGCCCGCTCGCTTTGCCGCCGAGTTCGGGCTGGGAGGCGATCAAGCATCGCAAGATCCGCCTCGCCGATCCGCGGGATTTCCATCACCGCGTCGTCGGCAACGATGCCGATGCGCTGGTCGCGGATTTTCAGCGGCGCTACGCCGAAACGACGAATGGAGCGGGACCGGGCGGCAGGAGGCTCGACGGCCGCGCGCGCGCTGCGATCCGCGCGGCTTCGCGCGTGATCGATCCGGCGATGCTGCCGCGCGCGGCGGCGGCGCTGCGCGCGGCGAGCCGCGGCCGCGCTTATCTGAGCGACCAGCGGGTGTTCGATGCGCGTCTCGCGCGGTTGCAGGACGCGGTCGGCGCGCTGCGGCGGGCGCTCGGCGCGTAGCTGCCCGCGCCGCGCCGCTCAGCGATACAGCAGTCCCATGCCGTAGCGGTATTTCTCCTCGATGCCGTTCTCCTCGCAGAAGCGGGCGTAGCCGAGCCGCGCCTTCCAACTGCACGTCTCCTGGCAGTCGTCGACCAGGATCACGCCGCCCGGCGTCAGCCGCGGCCAGAAGCGGTTGAGCGCGACGTAGCTCGGCTCGGTGAGGTCGACGTCGAGCAGCACGGCCGAACATTCCTCCGGCAGCAGCCGGTCGGAGATCCGCATGACGTCGCCCTGCAACAGTTCGACTTCGCCGCAGCGGTGCCGCTTCATGATCTTGGCGACGAGTTCCTTTGAATTGCCGGAGAACATCGTCTGATCGTTCGCCGGCGTCCCGAGCGCCACGTCGGTCGCGAACTGCTCCTCGACGAAGCCGTCGAAGGTATCGATGCAGATGTAGGGCTTATCGATGCCGAGGCGGCCCATCATCTGCCGCGCGATGACGGCGGTGCCGCCGAGATTGCAGCCGATCTCGACGATCGCGCCGGGCACGTCCTTCGTCTCGATCAGGTGATGCAGGAAGAGATAGAGCCGCTCCGGCGTCAGCGCGAAGGGCGGGTAGCGGTAGAGCAGGGGGACGAGCGCCTGGCGCGCGAGCCGCTTCAACTGATACTTCACGTTCATGGCTGTTCACCTCGATGGATGGTCATGCGTTGACTTTCGGCGCGAGCAGGCGGGGGGCGGTCGCGGCCCGCCCGTCGCGTACGGACGTGTCCGGCACCCGGATGCGGGCGGCTTCGATCATCAGGATTCCGGTGCCGAGCGTGTGCGCGACGACGTTGGCCCAGAGGATGCCCTCCGCGCCCAGCAGACGGCCGAGCAGGAGCGCACTGAAAAGGAACGCCGCGATGCCGACGACGCGCGACCAGAAGAACATCCGCGTGCGGCTGATCGCGAGCAGGACGATCGACGATCCCTGGCGCGACGATTCCAGGATCATCGCGAGGCCGAGCGGCCAGAGGAGATACGACGCATCCACGATCTCCGGCTTGCGGTAGATCAGCGACAGCAGCGTTTTCGATTCGACCATCACCAGCGCGCCGTAGGCCACGACGCTCGCGGTGAATGCGACCGTCGCATAGAGCGCGAAGGTGCGCGCATAGGCGTGGCCGGCGACGACGATCTTGTCCGCGACGCGCGGCAGGATCGCGAGATTGAGCGCCGCGTTGAACTGAACGATCGGCGTGAACAGATTTTGCAAGGCGCGCACGATGCCCGCCGTTTCCGTCCCCGCCATGGCGGCGATGATCGGGAACAGCCCCCATGTGCTGATCCAGAAGCCGATCGCGGCGCCGCCGAGCCAGCGTCCCGTCGTCCATAGCCGCCGCGCGAGCCATACGATCGTGGCGCGCCGCGTGCGCGCGAAGCAGACCACGCCCATCAGGCGGATCGTCACCACCGCGACCGCGTTGGCGACGCCCCAGAGCAGGATCGCCGCCTCGACCGAAAGCACGCCGAGCTTGAGCAGCGCGAAGGCGCCGCCGAGCAGGGTCACGGCGTAGAAGAACGAGCCGGTCGCGGCGACATCCTGGCGGTCGCGGATGTAGCAGAGCCGGCGCAGGAAGATGTAGAGCCGCTGGAACGGATTGGCGAGCGCGAGGCAGACGAGCGGCAGCACGAAGTCGGGCGCCCAATGCGCGACGAGCGGCAGCGCGCAGAGGATGAGCAGGCTCGCCAGCGCCGCGTAGATCGTCACGATCCAGCCGCCGGCGCTGTCGAGGCGCTGCCGGTTGTGCCGCCCGTAGCGGCTGACCACCGCCGGCATCGGGTCCATGATCAGCGAGACTTGCGCGTTCTCGATGAGCAGCGACACCGACCAGACGATGACGTAGCGGCCGAAGTCCTCGAGCGGCAGCCAGATCGCGTAGAGGATGGTCTGTAGGAAATTGGCCGTGCTCGCCGCGCCCTGGTCGCATACGGCGAAGAGAAGCCGTGCGCGCCATCGCCGCGCGAGATCCATCGCTTTGCTCAGCGTCGCCCGCCGGCCGCGCCCGGCGCCGCGCTCCATCACGCGCGAATCGAGTGGGGTCACGATGGCCCCACCGCGTTGGAGACCCGCGCGCCGGTGAGCCATTGCCGTCCGACGCGGAAGAGGAAGATCGGCATGCCGACGAAGTAGCGGCGCCAGAGCCGGCCGGGTTCCTGCGCGATGCGGAAGGCCCATTCGAGCCGCGCGTTGCGCACCCAGGCCGGCGCGCGCGGCACGGCCTCCGCCATGAAATCGAACAGCGCGCCGACGCCGACGCCGAGCCGGCAGCCGGTTTCCGCCAGGTGCTCCGTCAGCCACAGCTCCTGCTTCGGGTCGCCGAGGCCGATCAGCAGGATGTCGGCGCGCGACTCGCGGATGCGATGGATGGCGCCGGCGGTTTCCGGCGGCGACAGGTAGCCGTGGCAGGTGCCGGCGATGATGTGATGCGGCGCGATCTTCGCGATATGCGCGGCGGCGCGTTCGGCGATGCCGGGGCGCCCGCCGAGGAGGAAGATGCGGTATCTGTTGCGCGTGCGCGCGAGATAGGCGGGGACGAAGTCGGTCCCGTTCAGGTTCTCGGGGAACCGCTTCCCGAACAGCACGCGGCTCGCGATGTCGACGCCGACGCCGTCGTTGAGCACGATCGACCGCTTCAGCGCCTCGCGCGTGCGCGCGTCCTCGCTCGCGTGGTTGAGCGTGTGGGCGTTGGCGAAGATCACCATGTCGGGCGTCTCCAGGCGCGCGCGCGCGTCGAGCAGCGTCGCCGCCTCCGAGAACGTGGTGACGTCGACGGGGACGTCGAGGATCGTGCGCACCTTGGTGCCGCGCACCGATTCGTAGAGCGTCTCGTATTGCGCCCCGACGCCGGGCCAGCCATAGGCGGCGCTGGCGTCGATCGCGGCGTGGCGCCGTGCGGCGTGATCGCGGTGGAATTCCCGCCAGCGCGACGAGAATTCTTCCGCCGCCTTCTCGCAATCGGCAAAGTCGACGGACAGGCCGACGCCGGTCGTCTCGATGAGTCGGCGAAACGGCGCGATGGTGCTGAGAACCGGAAGGAGACCCGCCGACATCCCCTCGACGGCGGCGAGGCCGAAGCCCTCATAATCGGAGGCGCTGACGAAGACCGAGCAGCGGCTGATATGCGCGCGGATATCCTCGGTCGTGGGCGAATTGACGACGGTGACGGCATCGGCGACGCCGGCGCCGGCCGCCATGCGCCGCAGGTCTTCCGGCGAAAGGTCGGACGCGCGCCCGGCGATGATCAGCCGCCACGCCGGATCGGCGCGATGCACGGCCGCGAAGAATGCGATGACGCGGTCGAGCCGTTTGTTGCTGGAGAACCGCCCGAGCGCGATCATCGCCTTGCGCGGCGCCGTCGCCGAGGCGCCGGCGAATTTCACGATGTTGACGCCGTTCTCGATGAGCGCCATGCCGCGGCGGCGGACGGTTTGAAACAGCGCCTCGTCGGCGGCGCTGACCGCGGCGACGCCGGCATAGCGGCTGAGCGAGAAGCGCGTGACCGTGCGGAAGTAAATCCGCTTCAGGGCCGCCGCGTAGCGCGTATGGAAGAAGGCGCCATGCGTCGACACGACGAGCTTGCGCCGATGCAGCGGCGCCGTCCAGGCGAGATAATCGAAAAGGAAGTCGATGCCGTGGACATTGACGATGTCGGCATCCTTGATGTGCCGGATGACGCGCCACGCGATCGGATAACGCGTCGATCCGATGAACGGAACGCGCACAATGTCGATGCCGTCGAGCTGCTCGCGTGGCGCAAGCGTGCCTTGCGCGTTGAAGATCCGGTTGAGCGTGACGACGCGAACGGCATGGCCGGCTCTCGCTTGTGTCGCCGCGAGCTCTCGCACCACTTCTTCCATCCCGCCGACAGCCGGATGGAATTGCCGCACGACGTGAACAATGCGCATGGATGACGATGATCTCGATTGTTGCGTGGGGTGGCTCGCCGCATCCGCGGCGGCGATGAGCGCGAGACGAACGCTCTCGCACAAATGCGAAGAAAAGATGATGTGCGCGAACGATGTGAGGTGCGTGCGCCGCGCAAATTTTAGTCGTCGCATGCGCAACACGTTGTCACTTCGCGGCAACGTTACATCGCGGCAACGCTGCTGCGCCTGCGCCACACGTCCGGCGTCTTCGGGATGACGTCACGATGACGCCGCCGTTGAGTCACGCTCGCGTCGTATCGCGCTCTTAAGAAAAATGAGAAGACAATGGCGCGGTCGCGAGCCTTGCGTTCCCGACGCCGCTGTCGCGCAAGCAAATGACGATCCACCGCTGCTATCGACGGGAGCGTCGTGCCTAAATCCGTCTCGATCAGTGCGCTTGTGATGTTTCTGGGCTTTGCGGCGAGCGGCGCGGCCTTGGGCCAACAGAATGTCCGTTCACAATTTCTTACCGGCGTAAACATTGCGGGCGCGGAGTTCGGCGAGAAGAAGATGCCGGGGAAGCACGGCACCGATTATTTCTATCCGTCGCGCGCCAACATGGATCTGTTCATCGGAAAAGGTTTGCGGACCTTGCGTGTGCCGTTTCGCTGGGAGCGAATGCAGCACGTGCTTTACGGCGAGATCGACGCCGCGGAGGCGCGGCTCCTCGACGACGTCGTGAACCACGCGACCGGGAAAGGCGCGCGCGTCATCCTCGACGTTCACAACTATGCCTCCTTCATGCGGCGGCCGATCGGAACGGAGGAGGTGCCGACCGATGCGCTGGCGGATTTGTGGACGCGCCTTGCGGCGCGTTACAAGAACAATGAGAAAGTGATCTTCGGCTTGATGAACGAGCCGAAGGGCCTTGCCACCGAGACGTGGCTCGAGGCGGCGAACAAGTCCATCGCCGCGATCCGGCGCGCCGGCGCGCGCAACCTCATTCTCGTTCCCGGAAACGGCTGGACCGGCGCGCATAGTTGGGCGAGTCGCGGCTACGGCACGCCGAATGCGGACGTCATGGCGCGCGTCGCCGATCCCGCGAACAACTTCGCCTACGAGGTGCATCAGTATCTCGACGGCAACTTCTCCGGCACGAAGCCGAACTGCAAGAGCGCGACCGTCGGCGTGGAAAAGCTCGCCGCGATGACGCCGTGGCTGCGCGCGCACAAGCGCCGCGCGCTGCTCGGCGAGTTCGGCGCGGGGAAGGACGCGACCTGTCTCGCCGCGCTCGACGGCATGCTGACCTACATGGCCGAGAACGCCGACGCCTGGATGGGCTGGACCTATTGGGCCGCCGGCCCCTGGCCGCGCACCTATTTCACGAGCCTCCAGCCGGCCGACGGCGTTGACCCGCCGCAACTGCAGGTGCTGCTGCGGCATCTCGCGCCGCCGGCCGCCGCCGAGCGGCGGAGCGTGAACTGATGCCGCGCGGATCGGCGATTCCGCTGCACGCGGGCGCGGCGACGTTCGCCGGCCGCGCCCGCGGCTACGCGCGCCCCGCGGCGCCGGCGGCGGAGGGCTCGCGCTGGATCATGCTGGCTCTGGTGTTCGGCGCCGTCACCTTCAACATGGCGCTGTGCTTCCTCAACACCGGCTTCATTTCGGTCAGCAACCTGCATGTCATCGGCTGCGAGGCGCTGATCATCACCGCGACGCTCCTCTACGCATACAAGGCGCTGAACCAGACGCATTTGCTGCTGATCGGCGGCATCGTGCTGTGGACGCTGCTGCTGTCGTCGCTGCGCGTCATCTTCATGACCGACGACGCCTTCGACATCAAGATCGTGCGCGATCTGATCATCCCGATCGCGTTCTTCCTGCTCGGCTTGCGCGTGAAAAATCTGAAGACGGCGGATTTTATCGTGCGCCTCGTCGTTCTCGTCGTTCTCGGCTTCGCCCTGTTCGAATATTTCGCGCTCGACGTGTTCGTGAAGTATTTCAGCGTCGCCAAATATTACGTCGCGCGCGGCACCATGGAGGCGAAGCAGGCGTTGCAGTCGGCCGATCTGTTCATCAGCGGCATGCGTCCGGCCGGCGCGGAAGGCGGGCGCAACCTGTTTCCGTTCCTCGGCGACCATCGCGTCTCGTCGGTGTTCCTCGAGCCGGTGTCGCTCGGAAACTTCGGCGTCATCGTCGCGATCTGGGCGATGGTCCGTTCCAAGTTCGGCGAGACGTATCAGTTCGGACTGCTGGCCGCCGCCTTCGTGTTGATCGTTTTGGCCGACAGCCGCTTCGGCGCCTATCTTTGCATTCTGGCGTTCGTCCTGATGCTTTGCCCGCTCGGCTTCGCGACCGCCGGCGTCGTCGTCCTTCCGCTGGTGGCGCTGGTCGTTCTCGTCATCGTGCCGGTGGTCGTGACCGGCAGCTATGATCCGCAGAACCGCTATGTCGATAACGGCTTCGTCGGCCGCTTCGTTCTCGCCGCGCAGATCCTCGGCGATTTCGATGTCTGGTCGTGGCTCGGCTTGCGCGCCGCGCGGATGCAGACCTTCGATTCCGGCTACGCCTACACCATCAGCGGCATCGGCGTGATCGGGCTCGCCGCGCTATGGGGCGTTCTCTTCGCGACCGAAGGCGCCGACCGCCAGTACTATACGCTGCGCAACCTGATGGCCCTCTATTACGGGACGATCCTGTGCGTTAGCAATTCGCCCTATACGATCAAGACCGCGAGCCTCACCTGGTTTCTCATCGGGGCGGCCGCGGCGATAAAGCCGCCGCGGGGGATGAAGAAAGCCGTGAGTAACGCGCAAGCTGCGAGCGCCGGCGCCGTGCCGATCCCGCTCCACGGCAAAGTTCGGTTTAAAGAACGAGTTGGTCCGGCGGCTTGACGCCCCGGTGGCGGGGCAGGCGTTAGGCCGGCTTCTCGGGACGGCTTCTCAGGCCGGCTTGGTGGCCTTGCCGCCGGGCGGGTGGAACGGCAGCGCCGTCGTCGCCTTGACGCGCTCCATGGCGAAGCGCGACGTGACGTTCTTCAGCGGGAAGGCCGCGATCAGGCGCTTGTAGAATTGGTCGTAGGCCGCCATGTCCGCGACGACGACGCGCAGCATGTAGTCGACGTCGCCCGCCATGCGGTAGAATTCCATGACCTCGGGCATGGCGACGATGGCCTCGGAAAAGCGCGACAGCCACCCATGCGAATGGTCGCTGATCTCCACGGAGACGAAGACGTTGAGGCCGAGCCCGAGCTTTTCCGGGTCCAGCAGCGCGACGCGGCGCTGGATATAGCCGTCCGCCTCGAGGCGTTGGATGCGCTTCCAGCACGGCGTCTGCGAGAGCCCGACCTTGTTTCCGATCTCGGCGATCGACAGGGTGCAGTCGTGCTGCAGCAGATCGAGAATCTTTTTGTCGGTCACGTCCATCGCGTTCGTCCGATCCGAGAAGCCTGGGGCCTTGGGTGGGGGGCGTCCTTTATATCGAACGACGTCGCGCCATAGCAACCTCTCCGCCGGGGTGGCGCGGTCTTTTCGGCCGGGCGCCGGATGTCTTTGACAAACCACGGTTTTAGGATGTAGTGGCGGCGGGGCCGAGGGCCGTCCGCCCGGACGGTGCGGCCGCGTTCTCCGGCGTCATCCCGCATTTGCGACGTTCTGTTTTCGCCGGCGCGGCGGCGGCCGCGGACATTGGGGCAAGGAATACGCGATGGGCGCAGATACCGTCCGCAAGCATTTCACCGTTATCGGCGCCGGCGCCGTCGGCATTTCGGCGGCGCTGTGGCTGCAGCGCGACGGCCATGCCGTCACGCTCGTCGATCGCAATCCGCCCGGCACCGGCGCGTCGTTCGGCAACGGCGGCTTGATCCAGACCGGCGCGGTCGTCCCGATCGCGACGCCGGGCGTGCTGCGGCAGGTCCCCTCGATGCTGATGGATCCGAACGGGCCGCTGGTCATCCGCTGGCGCTACCTGCCGTCGCTGCTGCCCTATCTGCTGCGCTTCGTGGCGTCGGCCCGGCCGAGCCGCGTCGAGGAAATCTCCATCGCGCTGCAAGCGATCCTCGAACACGCGGGCGAGGCCTATCGCAGCCTGCTGGCGGACGCGAACGGGCTGAACCTGTTGACCACGACGGGCGAGCTTTACGTCTACGAGACGGCCGCCTCCTACGCCGCGGCGAAGACGTGGCACGATCTGCGCCGCAAGCGCGGCGTCGAGGTCGTCGATCTGCCACCGGAGGAGCTGCGGCAGCTCGAGCCGGCGCTGGCGCCGATCTTTCATCGCGGCGTCTACCTCCCGAACTCGCTGAAGACCGCGACGCCGTTCGCGGTGATGACGGCGCTGGCGGAAAACTTCGTCGCCAACGGCGGTGAATTCGTCCAGGCCAATGTCCAGGACATCGTCATCGAAAACGATGCGCCGGTCGCGCTCATGACCGACAGCGGGCGGCGCAAGCTCGATCAATTGGTTGTCGCGGCGGGCGCGCATTCCAAGCGGTGGACGCAGCAGCTCGGATCATACGTGCCGCTGGACACCGAGCGCGGCTATCATTTGATGCTGACCGATCCCGGCATCGAGCTGCGCGTGCCGCTGATCTCCGGCGACTACCGCTTCGCCGTGACGCCGATGACCGACGGCATCCGTCTCGCCGGCACGGCCGAGCTTGCCAAGGTCGACGCGCCGCCGAACTACGACCGCGCCGAGCGCTTGCTCAAGATCGCGCAGCGCGTTCTTCCCGGCCTCGACGGACGCAGCCGCACGCGCTGGATGGGGCAGCGCCCGTCCACGCCCGACAGCCTGCCGGTGATCTGCCGCGCGCCGCGCTATCCGTCCGCTTACCTCGCCTACGGCCACGGGCACCTCGGTTTGACCCTCGGCGCCGTCACCGGCCGCTTGATCGCCGACATGGCGGCCGGCCGCGCGCCGCTCGTCGATATGCGGCCCTACGACGTCCAGCGCTTCGCCTGAGACGCCGCGCCGGCGCGACCGGCGGCGCTACAGCAGTTCGCCGATCCGCTGCGTCGCCTTCAGGCCGCTGCCGGTGAGCACGACGACCGTGGTTTGATCCGGCGTGATCGTGCCGTCGTCGATCAGCTTCGTGCAGGCGGCCGCGGCCGCCGCGCTCGTCGGCTCCGCATAGATGCCGTGGCCGGCGGCGAGGCCGCGCAGCGCCGCGATGATTTCGTCTTCACTGACGGTGACGGTCGCGCCGCCGCTGTGCCGGATGGCGTCGACCACTTGCTTCAGCCGCACGGGCTTGGCGATGGCGGTGCCTTCCGCGATCGTCGGCTTCGGCTCGAACGGAACGAGCGCGTCCGTGTTGGCGACGAAGCTCGCATGGATCGGCGCGCAGTTCTCCGGCTGCACCGCGAAGATGCGCGGCAGCCGCGCGATCTCGCCGGCGCGCTGCAATTCGCCGAAGCCGATATCGCAGCCGAGAACGTTGCTGCCGGCGCCGGTCGGCACGATCACGTTGTCGGGCGCGCGGAAGCCGAGGTCCTCCCACAGCTCGTAGGCCAGCGTCTTCGTGCCCTGCAGGAAGAACGGCTGCCAGTTGTGGCTCGCGTAGAAGATGCGCGCCGCCTGGCGCTCGGCCTCCTCGGAGGTGTTCTGCCGCGTGCCGGGCACGAGTTCGACCTCGGCGCCGTAGGTGCGCATCTGCACCGTCTTCGCCGGTTGCGTCGAGGCGGGCGTGAGGATCTTCGCGCGCATGCCGGCGGCCGCGGCATAGCCGGCGATCGCCGCGCCGCCGTTGCCGGAACTGTCCTCCAGCACCGCCGTGATTCCCTGCTCGCGCAGGATCGAGAGCATCACGCTGGCGCCGCGATCCTTGAAGCTTCCGGTCGGCGCGAACCATTCGAGCTTGAAACGGACGGAACAGCCGTGCCAGCGCCGCTCGGCAAGCGGCGTGCATCCGACGCCGAGCGACACCGGGTTCTTGACGGCGACCGGAAAGGCGGCGCGGTAGCGCCAGAGCGAGCGCTCGTTCCTGTCGATGGCGTCGCGGCGGATGCCGGGCAGCGGCGTGATCATCAGGGGCGTGCGGTCGTCGGAGCTCCAGCGCGGCTGCGCCAGCGGATAGAGGTCGCCGTTGCGTGGGTCGACATAGGAGGGAACGGGCGAAGTCATGGCGGGCGAAGTCATGGCGTGCGAAGTCATGGCGTGTTCCGGCGTGGGAGCGTGAAGGCGAGGCGCGCTTTCGCGGGCGGGCGGCGACTATAGCGATATTTTATTTGCGCGCGAGCGAGACGCCTTTGACCTGCGCATAGACCGGCGCGCCGTCGGCGAAGCCGAGTTGTTCCCAGGAGCGGCGCGTGATGCGCGCGAGCAGCCGCTGCCCGGCATGCGCGTGCCCGAGCGTGAGCACCACCGTCATCTCGTGCGGCCCGGAGGCCGCGTGCGACACGATGCGCGCGGGCAAGACGTTGAGGATCGTGCTGCCCGGCGGCGGCGCGCCCGCGAGGCTCACGTCGCTTGCGGCGATGCGCAGCCGGCGCCGCTCGCCTGGGCGCGCCTCGGACGACGGCGCCAGCAGGCGGCCGCCGTCGACGCGCAGGGTGAGGATGCCGTAGGCCGGGTCGTAGGCCTCGACGTCCCCGTCGAAGCTCATCGCCGCCTCGCGCGTCGCCGCGAGCGGCAGCGCCGGATCGCCCTGCAGCGCGCTCAGCGGCCCCGCGCCGATCACCGATCCGGCGCGCATCAGGACGAGATGGTCGGCGAGGCGCTCGATCTCGCTCATGTCGTGCGTGACGTAGATGACCGGCAGCGACAGCCGCTCGTGCAGGCGTTCGAGGAACGGAAGGATCTCGTCCTTGGTCAGGCGGTCGAGCGCGGAGAGCGGCTCGTCCATCAGCAGGAGCTTCGGCTGCGAGAGCAGGGCGCGGCCGATGGCGACGCGCTGGCGCTCGCCGCCGGAGAGATTTTGCGGCGCGCGCTCGACGAGCACCGTCAGGCCGAGAAGGTCGAGCACTTCATCGAAGGCGATGGCGTCGCTTCGCGCCGGCTCCTTCCCGCGCGGCGCGCCGTAGAGGAGATTGCGGCGCACCGACAGGTGCGGGAACAGGCTCGCTTCCTGAAACACGTAGCCGATCGGCCGTTCATGCGGCGGGCGGAAGATGCCGCCGTCCTGCCAGACGTCGCCGTCGACGGCGCAGAGGCCGTCGAGCCGTTGCAGCCCGGCGATGCAGCGCAGGATCGTCGTCTTGCCGCAGCCGGAGGGGCCGAACAATCCGGTGACGCCGGTGGCCGGCACGCTGAAGGAGGCATCGAGCGCGAAGGTGCCGAGCGCGCCGCGGAACGCGGCGGTGATGGTCTTTGCGGACGCGCCGGTCATGCGCCGGCGCGCGAGACGCGCTTCTCGATCAGCATCATGGCGAGGATGACGACGAAAGCGAACACGACCATTCCCGCGGCGAGGATGCTCGCCTCGTACCACTGCGAGGTTTCGACGAAATCGTAGATCGCGACCGACAGCACTTTCGTCTCGCCGGGGATATTGCCGCCGATCATCAGCACGACGCCGAATTCACCGACGGTATGCGCGAAGCCGAGCACCGCGCCGGTGAGAAATCCGGGCCGCGCCAGCGGCACCGCGACGGTCCAGAAGGCGCGGCGTGGCGAAGCGCGCAACGTCGCCGCCACTTCCATCGGCCGTTCGCCCATCGCGACGAAAGCGTTGCGGATCGGCTGCACGACGAAGGGGATGGAATAGACGACGGAGCCGATGACGAGGCCTTCGAAGGTGAAGGCGAGGGTGCGCGCGCCCCACAGACTCGCGAGCGCGCCGCCCGGTCCGCTCGGCCCCAGCAGGAGGAGAAGATAGAAGCCGAGGACGGTCGGCGGCAGCACGAGGGGCATCGCGACCAGCGTCGCGACGGCCTCCTTCCATCGCGCCCTGGAGCGCGCGAGCCACCAGGCGATCGGCGTTCCGAGGATCAGGAGAAGGACGGTCGTGATCGCCGCCAGTTCGACCGTCAGCCGCACCGGCTGCCATATGTCGGCCGGCAAGGCTGTCATCGGCGGCTATTGTCCGCCCATGGCGTAGCCGTATTTCTCGATGACCGCGCGCGCTTCGGGCCCTTTGAGGAACGCCAGGAACGCCTTGGCCGCTTCATTCGATTCTCCCTTTTTCAGGAGCACCGCGTCCTGCCGGATCGGGGTGTAGAGCGCCTGCGGCACGAGCCACCGCGAGCCCTCGGTCTTTCCGGCGAGTTGCGAGAGGGCGACAAAGCCGAGCTCGGCATTTCCCGAATCGACGAATTGGAACGTCTGGCCGATATTGTTGCCCTGAACGATCTTCGATTCCAGCGCGTCGTAGGCTTTCGCCGCCTTGAGCGTCTCGACCGCCGCCGCCCCATACGGCGCGGCCTTCGGATTGGCGATGGCGATCTTGGCGAACTTGCCGTCCTTCAAGGTGCTCTCGCCTTTGACCAGGTCGGCGTTCTTGCTCCACAGCACGAGCTTGCCGACGGCGTAGGTGAACACGCTGTCCTTCACGCCGAGACCTTCTTCCGCGAGCTTTTTCGGCCGCTCGTCGTCGGCGGAGAGGAACACCTGGAACGGCGCGTCCTGCTTGATCTGCGTGAAGAACTGGCCGGACGAGCCGAAGCTCAGGACGGCGTCGTGGCCGGTCTTCTGCTTGAAGACGGCGGCGATGTCCTTCGCGGCGGCGGTGAAGTTCGCGGCGACCGCGATATTCGTTTCGGCCGCGGAAGCGTTGCCGCCGAGCGTGAATGCGAAGGCGCCGAGGGCGAGGCCCAGAAGAGCTCTCTTTTGCATGATGAAACCTCCCTGTCGGGTCAATCGATGGCGATGACGACGTGCGCCGCTTCGAACAGCGCGTAGGCCGGCTTGCCCGGCGTCAGCGCGAGCGCCTCGGCGCTGTGCGCGGTGATGGTGGCGACGAGCGTCTTGTCGCCGCCGATGTCGAGGATCACTTCGGCGCTGATCGCCGACGTCTCGCAGCGGCGCACGATGCCGCGCACGGCGTTGCGCGTGGAGACGGTCGGCGGCGCGTCACCCGGGGCGATCGCCACGAACGAGGCCTTGACGAGGACGATCGCCTCGCGCCCGACGCATAGACCGAGCGCGCGGGCGCTCTCCTGCGTCACATGCGCGTAGATCGTCGTGTCGTCGGAGACGGCGACGGCCACTTCCACGCTGAGCGTGTCGGAGCGCATCGCGACGATGGTGCCGCG
>JBDHSU010000055.1:0-24213 GCA_039808325.1 Variibacter sp.
CTAGGCCGCTTCGTCCTCGATGACGGCTTCGTCGGCTTCCGCTTCCGGCTTCGGCCCGCGGCGCGGCCCCTTGGCGAGAGACGCCTCGATCTCCTTCACCGCCTCGGTCTCGGTGATGCGCTGCACCGCCGCGATCTCGCGCGCGAGGCGATCGAGCGCCGCTTCGTAAAGCTGCCGTTCGCTGTAGGACTGCTCCGGCTGGCTTTCGGACCGGAACAGATCGCGGACCACCTCGGAGATGGCGACGATGTCGCCCGAATTGATCTTCGCCTCATATTCCTGCGCGCGGCGCGACCACATGGTCCGCTTGATGCGCGCGCGGCCCTTGAGGGTATCGAGCGCCCGCTTCACCAGCGGCGTTTCGGCGAGCTTGCGCATTCCGACGGACGCGATCTTGGTCGTCGGCACGCGCAATGTCATCTTGTCCTTGACGAAATTGATGACGAAGAGCTCGAGCTTGTAGCCCGCCACCTCCTGCTCCTCGATGGCGAGAATCTGACCGACACCGTGAGCGGGATAGACGATGAATTCGTTGGTCTTGAAGCCTTGGCGCTGCGTCAGCTTCTTGGCCTCGGGCGCCGGCGCGGGCTTGGCCTGAGCGGGCTTGACGGGAGCCGGCTTAACGGGAGCTTTGGCGACTGTCTGGAGCTCGACCTTTTTCTTGACCGGCGCTTCCGCCACCTTCTTCGTCTCGATCGCCTTCTTCTTTGCCTCCGTCACCTTTTTGACGGTGGCTGGCGCCTTCGTCGCAGCCGAAACCTTCGTCGCGGCGGCGGCCTTGGCGGCCGTCGAGGGGGCAGGTGTCTTCTTGTTGTTGGCGATCATTCGGCCTTTTGCTCCTTGGCCCTTCGCTTTGCTGCGAGGGGCAGCTTGGGGCTTGGCCGCCGCGGTGCGGCGGCTTCCAGCCCGGGACGGAGACCGCTTGCCGGCCTCCTTTGAAACTTTCTTCACGACACGACGCGGTTTTGCAGCCACAGCTTTCGCGTGGAACGTCACGCCCTTCTACTCAACACGATGTTGCGGAAGGCGACATAGGTGGGGCTCCAACGGGGAGCGCCAAATTTCGCCACAGTGGTCATGTGGGAACGACCCTACCACATTTCCAGCAAAAACCAAAGCTTTGGCAGGGCTTAAACGACGAATTCCGTCATTTCGCGGCGAGATTTCGGCGCGCTCGGTTAATTCGTCTCAGTCTCCTTCGCCAGGATTGGGCGAGAATTCTTTCTCTTTATCGGCCACACCCTGCCATTCTTTGGCATCCGGCGGCGGATCGCGCTTGATCGTGATATTCGGCCATTGCTTGGCGAAATCGGCGTTCAGCTTCAGCCACTTCTCAAGCCCCGGCTCCGTATCGGGCTTGATCGCCTCGGCCGGGCATTCCGGCTCGCAGACCCCGCAATCGATACACTCGTCGGGATGGATGACGAGCATATTCTCGCCCTCGTAGAAGCAGTCGACCGGACACACTTCAACGCAATCCATGAATTTGCAGCGGATACAGGCTTCGTTGACGACGTAGGTCATTTCCAGGTCCGTGGAGCGCGCGTTTGCCTAGCGCAAGGGTCGCGGCGACGCAAGCCGACGGCCGCATGGGAAGGCCGCGCGCTCAATCCCAGTGTGCTTTGAACCGATCGAGTGCACGGCGCTCGCGCTTGGTAGGGCGCCCACCGCCGCCAGGCTCGCGCGACGGCGAGGGCGAAGAAACCCCTTCCGGCGACTCGGCCACATCAAGTCTCTCATATAGTGCGGCTGCCTCACCGGGCGAACCGCGACGTTCGGCGAATGCCAAAACTTTCATCACCCGCACGCCCCGATCGAGCGCCACGGTGACCACGTCGCCCGCCCTGACGGCGCGCGAGGCGGCATCCGCCCGCTGACCGTTGATACGGACATGCCCCTGATTGGCAAGCTCCGCCGCGGCGACCCGCGTCCGCACGAGACGGACATGCCAAAGCCATTTGTCGATGCGCTGCTTCTCCACGCTCACGGCGCGAATGTCAGGCGCTACTTTCTGGGTTGCGCGTCAAGGCTGATCCTTCCCTTCGAGCGCCGCCTTCAGCGCCGCCAGCTTGGCAAAAGGTGAATCGGGGTCCGGCCCTTTGTCGCGCCGCTCGCGTGGCGGGCCGAAGGAACGTGGCGCATCGCCCCCATGGCGGTCGCGATCCTTGCGAAATCCTTCCCGGCCGCGGCGCTCGCCGCGCGGCTCACCACGGCCATGCCTGAAGCCGGCCGGGCGCTCGCCATCCCCCTGCTGCTGCGGGAAACGGCGCTCATCGCGGCGGCGATGCGGACGCCCCTGTTCCTTGGGAGCGGCATCTGGAGCCCCCGCGCCGGCCGGGGTCGGCACCGGCTCGGCTTGCGCCGCCGCGCCGTTGCGCGCCGGACCGCCCTGGCGCTTCGGGCGCGGACGTCCCTGATGCCGCGGTTTGTGGTCGAAACGGCCCGGCCGCCAAACCTCGATCATCTCCGGTTCCGCAGCCGGCTCGGTTGCCGGCGCCGCGGAGGCGGCCTCCTCGCTCGAAGCCGTATCCGGCGGGGCCGCGTCGGTGGGCAGGACCGCCTCCGGGCCCGGCTGGTCCGAGGGCGGGTCTTGCGCCAAATTCTCGGGTTCGGCCGCGGGCGAGGCCTCGACCGTCGCCGTATGAGATTCGACGGTGTCCTGCGCCGCGGATTCTACGTGGCCGTCGACCTCGGGCGCGTCCGACACAGCCGCATCCGCACCGACCGGTTCGTCCGCCTGCGTCCCGGCAGGCGCCACATTCTCGGCCGAAGCGTCCGTCGTCGGCTTGCTTTGCGCAATCTCCGGCGGCTTCGGCTTGCGCTCCACGCGATAGCCCAGCGCACGCAGGATCGAGGCGAAATCCTCGCCCGACGATCCGACGAGCGACGTCATCGCGCCGGTGACGGTGAAACCACCCCCCTCGATCGCGCCCGGCGGCTTCGGCCCGCCGCCACCGGCGCGCCATGCCAGAGCCGGCCGGATGAGGTCGGCAAGACGCTCGAGAATGTCGACACGCACCGCGCGCTCGCCGCAGACGCGATAACCGATGGTCCGATAAAGCGACTTCGCGATGTCCTTGTCGACCGGCATCGACGTGCGGCCGCTGGCGGCGAGTTGCGGCAGCTCGTCGAGTCCCTTCACGTCGGGCGTTGCGTGCTTGAGCGCCCACAACTGCATCGCCAGAACGCGCGGCGCCGGCTTGAGCAACGGCGGCAGATAGATGTGATAGTTGCCGAAGCGCACGCCGTATTTGCGCAGCGTCGCGCGCGCGGCCTGGTCGAGCCCCTTGATGTCGTCCGCGACCTTCTGCCGTTCCAGCACGCCGAGCGCTTCGACGAGCTGGAACGCGACGCCGCGCGCAAGGCCGGTGACGTCTTCCGCCGCCGAAAGCGCATTCAGCGCGCCGAGGATCTTTTCGATATGTGCCTTGACCCAAAGGTCGAGCCGCGCCTGCACCGCCTCGCGCGGCGCGCCTGACAAATGCTCGTCGGCGAGGATGCGCACTTGCGGACGCAGCACGTCGTCGCCGGGCGTCAGCTTCGCGACCGCGTCGCCCAGCCAGCGGATCGTCCCGTCGGACGCGAGAACGAACTGATCGTCTCCCGCCGCCGACAATCGCGTGGAGCGCGCGTCGATCTCGCTCGCCAGAGCCTTTTGCGCGGCGGCGCGAAGCGCCTTCGTTTCCGGACCGCTCGAGGTCGGATCCGCGGCGAAGCGGAACCCCTCCAGCCTGCCGAGCGGATGACCTTCGACGAGTACCTCGCCGGTCTTACTGATGTCTGTTTCGAGCATTGCGTTCTCTCGCAGCCGCCGCATCAAGACGCTAGTGCGGCGATCGACAAAGCGGTGCAGCAACCGCTCATGCAGCGCATCCGAAAGCTTGTCCTCGACACCGCGGGCGATGCCCTGCCAGTGCTCGGGGTCGGCGAGCCAGTCGGGACGATTTGCAACAAAGGTCCATGTCCTGATGTGAGCGATGCGCGTCGAGAGCGTATCGATATCGCCGTCCGTATGATCTGCAAGTGCCACCTGTCGCGCGAACCAGTCGGCGGGGACAGTACCGTCCCGCATCAGGAATCCATAGAGGGTTATGACAAGCTCCGCATGCATGGCCGGAGAAATCTTTCGATAGTCCGGCACCTGGCAGGCGTCCCAAAGCCGCTCGACCGCGGCGGGCGAGTGCGCCAGGGCACGCACCTCCTCGTCCCGCACGGCATGGTCGAGCACGCGGATATCCTCGGCGATGGGCGCACGCGTGAGCCCGGCCTGGTCCGGCACCGTCGCGAGCGAGGTCTGCAGGGCGCCGAGCGAAGCGAAATCCAGCGCGCTGTTTCGCCACTGCATCACCTTCAGCGGTTCGAAACTGTGGCTCTCGAGCGCCTGCACCAGTTCCGGCTCGAACGGCTCGCAGCGCCCGGTCGTGCCGAAGGTGCCGTCGCGCGTGGCGCGCCCCGCGCGGCCGGCGATTTGCGCGAACTCTACCGGGTTGAGCCGCCGGAACTGATAGCCGTCATATTTGCGGTCGGACGCGAAGGCGACGTGATCGACATCGAGGTTGAGTCCCATGCCGATTGCATCCGTCGCGATCAGATAATCAACGTCGCCGGACTGATAGAGATCGACCTGGGCGTTGCGCGTGCGCGGCGAAAGCGCGCCGAGCACCACCGCCGCGCCGCCGCGCTGGCGGCGGATCAGCTCGGCGATGGCGTAGACCTCATCGGCGGAGAACACGACGATCGCCGAACGCCGCGGCAGCCGCGTGATCTTGCGGTCGCCGGCATGCGTGAGTTGCGACAATCGCGGCCGGCTGAGGATGTGAGCGCCCGGCAGCAGCTTCTCGACCATGGGGCGCACGGTCTGCGCGCCGAGGACGAGCGTCTCCTCTCGGCCGCGGCGGTGCAGCATCCGGTCGGTGAAGACATGGCCCCGCTCGAGATCGGCTCCGAGCTGGATTTCGTCGATGGCGACGAAAGCGACATCGAGGTCGCGCGGCATGGCTTCGACGGTCGAGACCCAATAGCGCGCATGCGGCGGCTTGATCTTCTCCTCGCCGGTGATCAGGGCGACCGCATCCGCGCCGACGCGCTCGACGCAGCGGCTGTAGACCTCGCGCGCGAGAAGCCGCAGCGGCAGTCCGATGATGCCGGAGGAATGCGCCAGCATCCGCTCGATGGCGAGATGCGTCTTACCGGTATTGGTCGGGCCGAGCACGGCGGTCACGCCGACGCCCGCCACGGCCGCGTCACGGCCGTGAGATACCGAGAGATGGAGATTCATTTATTTGCCGGCCGATCGAAGCGGCAGCCGAACGGCGGCGCGATCTGTTTCACAATGTGACGCCTTCGCCTTTGCGTCTTAAGAGACGGAACGAGTCTGGAACGAATCGCGGCCGAATCGCTGACTCGCCACATTTCGGATTTTGTTCACGCGCCATGTAGCGTGTCCACGCCTCCGCAACACCATATCCTGAATCCAAAACCGCGCATTGGGGCGGAAGCGGTCATCTTCGTTAAGATTTGCGCCAGCCATTGCCGAGCCCAGGAGTCAAGACATACGTCTGCGGGTTCGGCAAGATGGCGGCGCAGCTACTGTGTTTTGGCGCCGGCCGCGCCGGCCCGGATCGAAAGCGGCGCCACGACGAAGCGCGTCGCTTCGATTGCCGCGATCCCGAGCTGGGTTGGCAGCATGATCTTGTACATGGCGACGAAATGCGTGCCCTCGATCGGCGCGTACCAGATTTCGATATCGCGGGTTTCGCGCAGGAACCGGATTCCCGACTTGTGCGCCTCGTGCCCGCCGATGGGATTGAATTTCACGGCGCAGACCACGGCCGGGCCCGCATAGCCCTTTTCCGTTTTGACCTTGGCCATCTTCTTGAACGACAGCGCCAGATCGAAGCGGATGCGGCCGTCGAAGATCGGCGCGGTGCGCTGGCACACTTCGGGGGTGAGCCCCTTGTCCCCGACCGAGAAGATGCCTGAGCTGATCGGATCGGTGATGCCGCGCTTGTTCGCGTCCGTCAGCGGAATCCGATCCGGCTTCGGCTCGGGCGGCGGCTCGACCGACAATTGCTTCACGGTGCTGCTCGCCAGCGCCATGCGCACCTGATCGGCCTTCCCGCCCGCCTTGATGTTGATGGCGTAGCCGGCGGGCAGGAGCTTGGCCCCGCTGATCGCGCCCCGCACCGAGGCCGCGCCCTCGCCGCTCGAGAACACCTTCATGATGCCCGCGACCTTGCCGGTCGCGTTCATGACGTAATGGTCGCCGGACAGTTCGGCCGACCAAGTGCCGGAGCCGATCGGTAGCCCGAGAAGGGTCACCCCGTACTCCGCATCGAGCTTCACCTGGGCCTGCGCACCCTGTGCGAGCGCCGCCCCGCCGGCCGCAAGCAGCGAAACGGCGAGCCCACGGCTGATCCAGCGACGAACGATCGTCGGCGTCTTCAAGCGGAAGTTTTTCGGCATGAAACGATCGGCATCCCGGCCCTTGAGCGGAGGGCGAACGCGCCGTTCACTCCTCGCGATGAAAATAGGGGGCGTCTTGGGAGTTCGCGAGCGGTATCGTGCGAGCCGCTCGTCCCTGTTATGTCAGCGTTAATTGCGCCGTTTGTGTGATACTGGGGAGCCGTCCTGCTTGACGGACGCGAGCACCCCAATTATAGGGTCGCCCTTCCTCATCGAGGATGTCGATACTGGCCGCGGGGCGAAGACGCCCGCGCATACGAGGTTATGATCATGTCACGGCGGTGCGAACTGACCGGCAAGACCGCGCAGGTCGGGCACAAGGTAAGCCATTCCAATCGCAAGACGAAGCGGCGGTTTCTGCCCAATCTCTGCGACGTGACGATGCAGTCCGACGCGCTGGGACGCAGCGTGCGCCTGCGCATCTCCGCCAACGCCCTCAAGTCGATCGACCATCGCGGCGGCCTCGACGCCTTCCTGATCAAGGCGAAGAACGAGGAGCTTTCCGACCGCGCTCTCGACGTAAAACGGCAGATTCAGAAGAAACTCGCCGAAGCGAGCTAAGTCTTCCTCATCTTGTATGCGTTATGGCCGGGCTCGCCCGGCCGTTTTCGTTTGTGAATGCCGCTGCGTAGATTCGCGCCGCCCGATTTCTGAGCGCGCCGATGGTTCGATAGTCGAGGTTTGTTTCCCTCGGATTTCGTGGAATGCTCCGTCTTCCGGATAGCCAAGCCACGGCGAACCATGATTCCTGACATTCGCGATTACGATGCGCTGACCCGCGCATTCCGCTGGCAGGTGCCGGCCCAATATAATATCGGCGTCGATGTCTGCGACCGCTGGGCGGCGCATGATCCGCGCCGCCTTGCCATCCTGCATGTACATTCCGACGGGCGCATCGACGAGTTCACTTTTGGCTGGCTGAAGGAAACATCCGACCGTCTTGCCAATGTCCTGACCGCGCAGGGCGTCGCGCGCGGCGACCGCGTCGCGATCCTTCTCCCGCAGATGCCCGAGGTTGCCGCCGGCCATGTCGCGATCTACAAGGCCGGCGCGGTTGCATTGCCGCTCGCGGTGCTGTTCGGCGTCGATGCGCTGAAATACCGCTTCCAGAATTCCGGCGCCAAGGCGGTGGTGACCAACGCGGCGGGTGCGGCGAAGCTCGCGCAAATCCGCGACGCGCTGCCTGACTTGAAGCTTGTTCTGTCGATCGATGGGCCGGACGACGGCACCGAAGGCTTCCATGAGTCGCTGGCGCGCGCCACGTCGACCTTCACGCCCGTTGCCACGTCGCCCGACGATCCTGGCCTGATGATCTACACCTCCGGCACGACCGGCCAGCCGAAGGGCGCGCTGCATGCGCACCGCGTGCTGCTCGGCCATTTGCCCGGCACCGAAATGCCGCACGACTTCTTCCCGCAGCCCGGCGACCGCTTCTGGACGCCGGCGGACTGGGCGTGGGCGGGCGGATTGCTCGATGCCATGCTGCCGAGCCTGCACCACGGCGTGCCGATCGTCGCGCGCAAGTTCGACAAGTTCGATCCGGAAGACGCCTTCGCACTGATGGCGCGCCTTGGCGTGCGCAATGCCTTCATTCCGCCGACGGCGTTGCGCATGTTGCGCGCCGCGCCGCATCCGAAGGGGCGCCACGCGCTCAACCTTCGCAGCGTCGCCTCCGGCGGCGAAGCGCTCGGCGGCGAGGCGATGGAATGGGGGCGCTCCGCGCTCGGCCTCGACGTGAATGAAATTTACGGACAGACCGAATGCAACCTCGTGCTCTGCTCCTGCGCGTCGATCGGCGTGTCGCGTCTCGGATCGATGGGCAAGCCGGCGCCCGGCCACATCGTCGGCGTCCTGCGCGCGGACGGCACGCCGGCGTCGCCCGGCGAGATCGGCCAAATCGCCGTGAAGCGGCCCGACCCCGTGATGTTCCTCGAATACTGGAAGCGGCCGGAAGCGACGCGCGAGAAGTTCATCGGCGATTGGATGACGACCGGCGACCAGGGCGTCATCGACGACGACGGTTATTTCACCTTCGTCGGCCGCGATGACGACGTCATCACGTCCGCCGGCTATCGCATCGGCCCGGGGGAGATCGAAGACTGCCTCATCGGCCATCCGGCCGTCGCACTCGCCGCCGTGGTCGGAAAGCCCGACCCCGTGCGCACCGAAGTGGTCAAGGCCTTCATTGTCCTCAAGCCGGACCGGCAAGCGACCGATGCGCTCGCCGCCGAAATCCAGAACTTCGTGCGCACGCGGCTTTCCGCCCACGAATATCCGCGCGAAGTGTCGTTCATCGATGCGATGCCGATGACGACGACGGGCAAGATCATTCGCAGGGCGCTGCGCGAACAGGCGTAGCCCGGCCACGCCGGGCGCGACGTTCAGCGATGCAAGCGACCGCGCAGGCGCTTTGCCGTCGCGAGCAGCGCGCGCCGCAGCGTCTCGAGGTAACACGCCAGCGCAAAGCGGGCCCCGCCTCCGGGGCCGATCTGCAGCAGATGATCGGCAAGCTCCAGTCGTTCGAGCCACAGCCTGTCGATCATCGGATGATTGGCGACGGCGCATGAGTCCGTTTGCATCACGGTCTCGTCGTCGAGTAACGCCTGCGTCAGTTCGAGCGTGAGCTGCACGCCCGGGGAGGAGCGCGCCTCCGATTCGTCATACGCGATCTTCCAGAACCAGGAACGGTCGCCGCTTCGCAGCACAATGCCCGCGGCAATCGGCCGCTCGCCGATGGAAAGCTGGATGACCCGCGCGCTGGCGCGAGCCGAGAGACTCACCACCGCTCGGCGCATGAAGGCGGCGACGGCCGCCTGCATGATCGCGGCGCTTCCGGCACGGCCCTTCCAACCTCGCGCTTCGAGCGTCATGAAGGTTTCGAGCGCGGGGCCGATCGTCTCCGGCGTCAGAGCTTGGGAAACGACAACGGCGCCCCGTTCCGACAGACGGCGAGCCTGACGCTGAAGCTCCCGGCGCTTGCCCCGCGAAACCGCACGGTCGAGATATGTCTCGCGATTGCGAAGCGGCGCCAGCAGCGCGCGCCGGTGTTGATCGAAAAGCGCAAAGCGCCCGCCGCGGCGCGCGAGAGCCGAAGCCAGCGCGTGCGTCCAGCGCCCTTTCGTCGGAGCCATCGGCAGCAACAACAAGCAGGGCAGCCGTGGCGAGGCGGCGATATGATCGAAGAGTGCGGCGATCACCGCTTCCGACTCGTCGCGATCGGCAAGCGCGGCGCCGAACGGCGCATAGGGATACGTCCACCCGACGAGGACCGGCGGGAAAAGACCGTAACGCCGCGAGACCCGAACGGGAAAGAAGCCGACAAGCCGCCGCGGCTCCTGCCGCGACCACACGAGAAAGGCCACCACGCCCGACCCGAACACCGGCGCCGCCGCGAGGGCGAATTCCGGTTCGTAGAAGACGTTCGGCTCCAGCGTTCGACGCGCGAGGTCACGCCACGCGGGTACGATATCCGCCAGGTGCGCGAGCGCGCGTTGCTCGACATGGAAGCGCCCGTTGTCGCGCACTTCGGAACGATCCGGCTTGTCCTGTGCGCTCGACATCGAAAGGCGCAGTTTCGGCTTTTCGCCCTCGCTCCGGCGTCGATCCAGATCGTCGCGCGGCTGCGGACCGCCGCGCAGCAGGTTGCTGACGAAACTCATGGCGCGCGCGCTCCCGCGCGGGACCAGATGAAGACGTGCAGGCCGAGTCGCCGCTTGGTGACGATGAAGAGAAGAATCGACTCCGCGACCAAGGCAATCGACGTCGCCGCCGCGGCCCCAATCGTACCGATGAGCGGGATGAGAATCGCGCATCCGACGATATTGATCGTGAACGAAAGAGCGTAGACCAGAGCGCAGATGTTCTGCTGCCCGAGCATGTTGAGCAGCCGCTCCACCGGGCCGACGGCCGCGCGCGCGATAAGCCCGATCGCGAGAACGAACATGATCGGATAGCCGTCGACGAAGCCTTTGCCGAACAACCACAGGAATGGGCGGCCCACCGCGAGAATGAGCGCCATCGCCACGAGCGAGGGCCAGAACGTCCAACGAATCGATTCGGCGAGAAGCGTCGTGAGCCGCTCGCGATCGCCGCTGACGTGATACTCGGTGAAGCGGTGCGCGACCGCGGCGGAAACGGAAAAATTGACGAAAGCGACAAGCGCCAGGGTCTTTGCCGCCGCATAGTAGATCGCGATGTCTTCCGGCGAACGGAAATGCTTCAGCATCAACAGATCGGTATAGGTCAGCAGCAAATAGAAGCCCTCGACCAGAAAGATCGGAAGCGACGTCGCCAGCCAGATTTTGGGGTGATGCAGCTTCGGGCCTCTCTCCACTTCGCGGCCGAGGCGCCGGTCGAGCAGCACCATCTGCAGCAGCGCCGTCACCCAGGTCGAGCCGACGGCGGCAAGCATCGCGGTCGTGGCATCGACCGGCAGGCCGGCGAAATAAGCCCCACCCAGGAACACGATGAGCAGGGCCGGCCGCAGGATGTAGGGTGGCGTCAGCCCGATATGCAGCCAGTTGTAGGAGCGCGCGATGCCGTCCTGCACGCCGCCCACGGCATAGAACGGCAAGCAAAGGCACGCGAGGAATAGCGGCAGCACGAGCGCCGGATCCATCCGGCCGCGCAGAAGCAGGATGGCAAGCGCCGCCAGCGCCGCAGCGAGCGTCGACGCGCCGGCCGCGATCCACCGGCTTCCGGCGAGGAAACCGCGCAGCAGGTCGAGACGGCCGAGCTGCATATATTCCGGGATGAAGCGCTGCGCCGATTGCGCCAGGCCTAGATCGAACAGGCCGCCGATCAAAAGCACCCACGTCCACACATAGACGTAGATGCCGAATTCGTGCGAGCCCATCCAGCGCGCGAGAACGACCTGCGAGAGGTAAAGAATGCCGGCGCTGGCGACGCGGATGAGAAACGCCGCGCCGGCCATGCGCTGCGCCAACGATGAATGGCTCGCGTCGGAGAGCCAGTGCCGCACGCGCGCGACCGGGCCAGTCAGCCCGCCCGCCCTTGCGGCACGCTCGCTCTCGGAACTCGTCAACGCCACGTCCTGCCTTGCCCCCAGCTTTTGGCGGACCATGGCAAAAAGCACTTAATGTTAGGTTCGGACGGATGATGAATCCCACGACGACGGCGCAATTGCCGCAGTCGGGATACCGTGAGAGGTGACGGCGCGGCGGCAGCGTTAAGAGATCGTTAACGCCGAAGCTCGCCGGCGCGCCCGATCCCTGCTCGCGAGAGAACAGCGAGTGATCGCTTCAGAAAATCCACAGCGCCTCGGGCGGAAAGCCGATGTTGTGCTCGCCCTCCGCGAGCGGCGCGTGCGCGTAGGCCCGTACCGTCGTCGTGCCGCGCGTGAACACGGCCTCCCAGCGCTCGCCGAGATACATCTGCGTCGCGAGCGTCATCGTCAGGCCGTTGCCGCCGTCCGCGCCTCCGACCTGCACCGCCTCGAGGCGGATGACGCCCGTTGCCGCCGCGCCGGGCGCGGCGCCCCCGCGATCGACGCCACGTAGCCGCTGACCTTCCACCTCGATTTCCGCCTGGCCGCCGCCACGCGACGCCAGTTTTCCGTTGAGTTGACTGTTCGAGCCCATGAATTCCGCGGCGAAGAGGCTGCGCGGCGCGGTGTAAAGCTCCGTCGGCGTTCCTTCTTGCTCGACCACTCCGCCGTTGAGCAGGATGATGCGATCGGCGAGCGCCATCGCCTCGACCTGATCGTGCGTGACGCACAGCGCCGAAAGGCCGAGACTGGTGATGAGCTGACGCAGCCACGCGCGTGCCTCCTCCCGCAGCTTGGCGTCGAGGTTCGACAGCGGCTCGTCGAGCAGGATCACCGGCGGCTCGTAGACCAGCGCGCGGGCGAGCGCGACACGCTGCTGCTGCCCGCCGGAAAGCTGGTGCGGATAGCGCGCCGCGAGGTGGCCAAGCCCGATCTGGGCCAGCGCCGCGGCGACCCGCGTCTTGATCTCGTCGGCGCCGACGCCGCGCAGCTTCAGCCCGTAAGCGACATTGTCCTGCACCGTGCGATGCGGCCACAGCGCATAGGACTGGAAGACGAGGCCGAGGCCGCGCTGCTCCGCCGGCAGCTCGATGCCGCGCTCGGAGTCGAACAGCACGCGTTCGCCGATCTTGATCGCGCCGCGATACGGCACCTCCAGCCCCGCGACGGCGCGCAGGAGCGTCGTCTTGCCGCTGCCGGACGGCCCCAGCAGCGCGACCACGCTGCCGACCGGAATCGTGAGGGAGACCCCTTTGAGGATCTCATTGTCGCCGAGGCGCAGGAACAGGTTCTGGATCGAGAGATCAGGCATGCAGGCGCACCCCCAGCCGCACGGCGATGGCGAGGCCAATGCCGATCATGGCGACATTGATGACGGACAGCGCGGAGACGAGATCGACATCGCCCGTGCCCCAGAGAGAAACGAGCAGCGAACCGATCACCTCCGTGCCCGGCCCCAGCAGGTAGATGCCGGTCGAATATTCGCGCACGAAGATGAGGAAGATGAGAAGCCAGCTCGCGATCATGCCGTAGCGGATGAGCGGCACGCTGACGTCGCGCATGACGCGCGCCTCGCTCGCGCCGACGGTGCGCGCCGCCTCCTCCAGCTCCGGCGCGACCTGCAGGAGCGTGCCGGAGATAAGCCGCATGCCGTAAGCGAACCAGACGATCGTATAGGCGAGCCACAGCGACACCAGCGTCGAGCGCAGCGGACTGATCGGCTTGAAGAACAGAAATACCCAGAGAAGCGCGAGGCCGGCGACGATGCCCGGCATCGCGCGCGGCAGCATCACGATGTAATCGACGAAGCGCACCCAGCCGGAATTCCAGCGATGGATCGCGAGCGCGACGAGCGTATAGCCCACCACCGCGAAAGCTCCGCCGATGGTCCCGATGGCGAGCGTGTTGAGAATGCCGCGTTCGATATTCGGGAAATTGAGCAGCGCCCGGTAATGGTCGAGGGTGAGCACGTCGGCGAGCTTCACGCCCTCGCCCCAGGTGACGACGAAGGAGCGCAGCGTGATGCCGGCGAGCGGCAGGACGACGGTGACGAGGAACCACAACGCGATGAAGACAAACGCCGGCCAGCGCCAACGGCCGAGCCGCAAAGGCGCCGCGCGCTGCCCCTTGCCGCGCATCGAGACGTAGCGCTGCGACTGCCGCAGCAGCCGGCGCTGCAGGTAGATCAGCGGCAGCGTGACGACGACGATGGCGACGACCACCACCGCCATGAGTTGGTACGAGGGGACGCCGAGCAGATTGGTGAGTTTATAGAGATAGGTCGAAAGAACGAGGATGCCCTGCGGATCGCCGAGCACCAGCGGAATCCCGAACAGCTCGAAGCCGAGGAAGAAGACGAGCACCGCCGCGAACAGGATCGCCGGCATCACCATCGGCAGGCTGACATGGATCGCCACCCGCCAGGGGTTGGCGCCGATGACGCGTGCCGCTTCCTCAAGATCGGTGCCGAGCCCGCGTAGCGCCGCCGCCGTATAGAGATAGACATGCGGCACATGCATCAGGCCGGCGACGACGGCGATCGACACCAGCGAATAGATGTTCCACGGCACGAAGCCGATCCAGGACTTCACCATGATCGAGAAGATGCCGACCGGGCCGAGCGCGACGACGTAACCGAACGCGAGGACGATCGCCGAGACGAAGATCGGAACCAGGATCACCGGCTCCAGCCAGCCGCGGCCGGGCAGATCGGTGCGCACGATCAGGAACGCGAGGATGGCGCCGAGCGGAACCGCGATCGCGGTCATGCCGGCGCCGATCAGCAGCGTCGTGACGAAAGCGTCCCAGAAGTCGCTTTCGCCGAGAATGAACGAATAGGCTTCCAGGCTGAAATGCGTGACCGGCTGGAAGAACGGCGCGTCGAGGAAGCTCTGATAGAAGACGAGCACCAGCGGCGCGAGCACCGCCACCGCCGCGACCGCAATCACCAGGAACCGGTACCAGCCGAACCGCATGTTGAACGCGCCCCCGCGCTGGATTGCGGCCGGAATCAGAACGATCCCGGCCCTCAAAGCCGCGCGATCATTGCCCCTTCATCGCCGCCTGCCACTTCTTCAGGAAGGTCAGGCGCTTGGTCTGGTTGAGCGCTTCGAGAAGCGCGGCATTGATCGGCACCGGGCGCGCCTTGTCGCCGATGAGTTCCTCCACCTTCTTCAGCGTCGCCTCGCCGGTGACGTCGGAGCGCAGCGAGTAGAGCTCCGCCTTGTTGGCGATGATCTCCTGGCCGCGCTTGGACAGAATGTAGTCGAGGAACAGCTTCGCGGCGTTCGGATTCTTTGCCTTGGCCGAGATGAAGGCGACGCGCGAGGTGACGAGCGTGTAGTCCTTCGGCATCACGATGCCGAGATTCGGGTCCTTGTGCGAGCGGCTGAGCGCGTAGGAACCGAAGATGCCGTAGGCGACGAGATGCTCGCCCGACGTGACGCGCTCCATCATCGCACCGGCGCTGGTGTAGAGCTTGATGTTCTCCTTGCCGAAGGCCTTGAACAAATCCCAGGCTTGCGGCCAGTTCGCGACGTCCTGATTGACGAAGAGATAGCCGACGCCGGAGCGCTCGGGATCGTAGGCGGTGACCTTGCCCTTGTAGAAATCGGGCTTGGCGTTGAGGAGCTTCACGAAGTCCGCGTGCGACTGCGGCACGTCTTCCGCCGGAACCAGTCGCTTGTTGTAGACGAAGGTGATCGGCTCATAGGTGGTGCCGAACGCCTGGTTCTTGAACACCGCCCATTTCGGCAGCGACGGTATTTCCGGGGAGTCGTAAGTGAGCGCGTAGCCGTCGGCGGCGAGTTTCACCTGCAAATCCATCGCCGAGGACCAGGTGACGTCGCCGGTCCCGGAGCCTGACGCCGCCTCGGCAATGAAACGGTTGTAGAGCTCGGTCGAGTTGAGGTCGGAATATTCGACCGTCACGCCGGGATAGAGCTTCTGGAAATCCTGGATCAAGGCGTTGGCCGAGGCGGAATCGGTCGTCGAATAGACGACGACCTTCCCCTCCTTCTTCGCGGCGTCGACGATCTTGGAATAGTCCGCTGGATACCCCTGCGGGACCTGCGCCTGCGCCTGGGGCGCGAAAACGACGAAGGCAGCCGCCAGAGCTGCCGCTGTGAACCTGACCATGCGTTTCCTCACTGACTTGGGCGCTCGATGCAGGCGGCGCGGAGGCCGCCGCAGGATCCCGAGCCTGCGACTCTACGCCGCGGCACGGGAAAATCCATAGTGCGAAAGCCCTATCCCTCCCCGGAGGGAAGGGTGCCCGAGCATTAGCGAGGGCGGGTGGGGACAAGCTGCCCATCCCCACCCGTCTCCTCACTCGCTTTGCTCGTTCGGAGCCACCCTCCCCTCCGGGGAGGGATGACCGGTCAGCCCGCGAACCCGCCGGCCTCGAGGAAAGCCCTTTCCTCCGGCGTCGAGTCCCGGCCCAGCGCCGCGTTTCGGTGCGGGAAGCGGCCGAAGCGGCGAATGATGTCGGCGTGGAGTTGCGCCCACTTCATCAGGTCGTCGTTGCCGAGGCCCCGCATCAGCGCAAGGCATCGCTCCTGATCCTCCATCGCCTCCGAATGCTCGAACGGCAGATAGAAGAAGACCCGGTCGTCGACCGACGCATGCCGGTCGAAGCCGCGCTCGATCGCGCGATCGGCGATCCCGCGCGCCAGCTCGTCGGCGGCGTAGGCGCGCGCGTCGTTGCGGAACATGTTGCGCGGGAATTGGTCGAGCAGGATGAGCAGCGCCAGCACGCCGACCGGCGAGCCCTCCCAATCGCTCAGCTCGCCTGCCGCCGCCTGCTCATAGAGCGACAGGAAGCGCGTTCGGATTTCCTTGTCGAACGCGGCGTCCTTCGCGAACCATTTCTTCGGCCCCGCGGTGTGCCAAAACGCCACCACCTCGCGCGCCGTCACCGGCGTCGCCGCTCCCTGTGCGCTCACAGCCTCAACCCTCCGGACACGAGGCGATCATATCCTGCCTTGTCCAGCCGGACGAAGCTCTGCGCCTGTGGATCGTTGAAAAATATTGCATCTGTGACAACGGAGGGATCGTAGCCCTCGCGCACCAGATCGATCTTCTTCTGCTTGAACGTGCCGGTGACGTCGATCTCCGGCGTGAAGCGCAGCAGAAGCGGCCGCGCGTAGTCGGGAAGCTCTTGCTGCAAATGCGCCCGCAGCGCCGCGAGGTCGATCCCCGACGCGGCGACGACGGCCGCCATGCCGGCCTTGCCTTCGTAGCCGGGAATACGCACGCCATAGACATTGGCGTCCTTGATGCCGGGGAAGCTCGTCATCGCTTGCGAGACCTCCGACGTCGACACGTTCTCGCCCTTCCAGCGGAAGGTGTCACCGACCCGGTCGACGAAATAGAAATAGCCGCGCCCGTCCTTGCGCATGAGATCGCCGGTGCGAAACCAGGCATCGCCCTTCTCGAACACGTTGCGCAGAATCTTGCGTTCGCTCGCCGCCTTCTCAGCGTAGCCCTCGAACCGATTGCCCGGCTTCGAGGGGTCGTTGATGATCTTGCCGATCACTTCGCCCGGCTCGTCCGTCGCCGCCTCGACGCAGAAGCCATTGGCGTCGCGTATCGGCTGCTCGGCCTCGACGTCGAAACGCACGACCTTGATCGGAAAGCGGTGCTCCATGAACCACGGCAGCCGGCCGACCGCGCCCTCCTTGCCCTCGAAGTTGAAGAGCGAGCAGTTGCCTTCGGTCGCAGCATAGAACTCGACGATCTGCGGAATCCTGAAACGCTGCTTGAACTGCGGCCACACATCCGGGCGCAGCCCGTTGCCGCAGGCCAGACGCAGCTTGTGCCTTGTCTCATTGGGGCTCGGCGGCGAGTTGACGAGATAGCGGCAAAGTTCGCCGATATACTGGAACACCGTGCACTCCCAGCGCACCATGTCGTCCCAGAACTCGCGCGCGGAGAATCGCTCGCGGATCACGACGCAGCCGCCGGCGACGAGCATCGCGCCGGTCGCCACCACACCGCCGGTCGTGTGGTACATCGGCAGGCAGTTGTACATCCGGTCGCTCGCGCGCGCGTCCATCACGCCGGCGAAAGCGTGTGCGGCGAGCATCAGCCGGTAGTGGTTGATGTTCGCCGCCTTCGGCAGGCCGGTCGTGCCCGACGTGTAGATGAACAGCGCCTTGTCCTCGATGGTGAGCGCCGGCTTTTCCGCCGCCGTCAGCGGATCGGGAGCGCGCGCGTCGACATCGCGATCGATGCGCGGGGCGTCGCTCGCCGCCTCGCCATGCACCCAGATCGCCGGCGGGCCGGCGAGACTCGGCCGCACGGCCTCGACCGCGTGAAGCAACTCCGCCGCGACGATGACATGCTTCGGCGCGACGATGTTGATGCAGTGCGCGAGCGACGTGCCGGTGAGATTCGTATTCACCAGCGCGGCGATGCCGCCGGCGCGCGTCACGCCGAGCCAGGCCGCCATATAGTCCGGCCGGTTCGGCATCAGAAGACAAACCGTATCGCCCTTGCCGACGCCGTGCGCCAGCGCCCAGCGCGCATAGCGGTTGGCCCGCGCCGCGAGTTCCCGATAGGTGAGACGCTCCCGATCGGAAAGGAGCGCCGGCGCGTCCCCATACCGGACGGCCAGGTCCTCGATCACATCCGGGAAGACGCGGTTCGGGTGCTTCAGGATCGGCGTCGAGCGGCGCAGGGCGCGCAGCGCGCCGCTGACATAGACGAAATCGTCCCTGAGATTTTCAAGAAAACCCATAGCCCCAGTTCCGGCCCCAGTTCCGGCCCCTGCCCCGGCGTCGCGCGCCTCTCCATAGCGGCGGCCATGTCGCTTCGCCAGCCCAATCGCGCCCGCCGCCGCCGACTTTAGCGATCGCGGCCGCCGAACGGCACGAGAGGGTTGTCCGCCAGCGCCGCCGCGTCCGGGTGGTCGACCATCGGCACGTTGAGAAAAGCCGATAAGAGGTTCTCGACGACCGCGGGCTCGATATCCCGCGTGATGAAGACGAGGCGCGTGCGACGGTCGCCGTCCGGCCATCCCGGCAGCGTCGCCGGCGGATGCAGGACATGCTGCACGCCATGGATGACAACGGGATTTTCCGGCTGGTCGGCAAGTCCGACAATCCCCTTCATGCGCAGCAGATCGGGGCCGTGCATCGCGCGCAGAAGCTCCAGGAACATATCGAGCGTCGCGTGCGGAATGAGGCGTTCGGTTGAAACGGTGAAGGCGCGGATATGGTCGTCGTGCCGGTTGCGGTCGTGACGATGCACATGCTGGCCATGCTCGTGCGCATCATGACTGTCGTGCGCCGCGGCGATCGCCTCGTCGGCCAGCCACCGGCGCACATCCGGCGTCTTGCCTTCGGGATCGTAAAGCCCGCAGCCGAGCAGTTTTTCGGATGTCGCCTCGCCGCCGGCGGCGTCGAGGATCGGCGCGCCCGGATTGAGCGCACGCAGGCGGGCACGAAGTTCTTCAAGCCGAGGACCGTCTTTCCCCCCCTCCCCCGCAGGGAAAGAGGAAAGCAAGTCGGTCTTCGTCAGCACCAGACGGTCGGCGACCGCCGCCTGCTTCACCGCTTCCGGATGAGAGTCGAGCGTCGCCGCGCCATTGACCGCATCGACCAGCGTCACCACGCCATCGAGGCGGAAGCGCATCACCAGATAGGGATGCGCCATGATGGTGTGCAGCACCGGCGCCGGATCGGCGAGGCCCGTCGTCTCGATCACTACGCGACGGAAGGCGATGCGGCCGTTGTCGCGGTCGCGCAGCAGCTTCTCGAGCGCGGTGACGAGATCGCCGCGCACCGTGCAGCAGAGACAGCCGCTCGACAGCATCACAATGCCGTCATCGACGCGCTCGACCAGCAGATGGTCGAGCCCGATCTCGCCGAACTCGTTGATGAGCACGGCGGTGTCGGACAGTGCGGGATCCTTCAGCAGCCGGTTGAGCAGCGTGGTCTTGCCGGCGCCGAGAAAGCCGGTGATGACGGTGAGCGGAATCGGCGCCGGAGGCCGGCGCGTGGCCGCGCTGCTCCGTTCCGCCATGTCCACTTCAGGTTCGCGGCTTATTGGGAGCGGCGTTCGCGGCGGCCGGCTTCTTCTTGTGAGCCGCCGGCGGCTTCGGCTTCTCCGCAGGAGAGACCCCGGCTTTCGCGTTGGCTTTGTGCTTCGCCGGCTTCTTGGCCGCGGCGGGCGGCGCCGTTTCCTTGATCGCCGCCGTCGTCTCCGGCTTTTCGGCCTTTTGCTTATGGGTGCGCACGATCAACGTCTTGCGCCCCTTCTTCTTTTTCTCGACGACGATCGGAGCGCCGTCCGGCTCCGTCTTGATGCCTTTGACCGGAATGACCGAAACCGCAATCGGCGGCATCGACGGCGGCAGGTCCTGAAGAAGCGTGCCCTTGTCCTTGGAGCGGAAGTTCGGAATGAGGCTCGCATACGCGGCGCTCGCCGCCTCGCCGTTACCGGCGCTCGCCGGCTCGTCGTCGTCCTCGCCGCGATGACGCCGCCCCTTGCCGCAAATCTGATCCCGCAGATCCGGCGGCGCGGCGGCGATCGGCGTCAAGGCGTCGACGGTGCCGAGCGAGGGCATCAGCCATGACAGCGCGCCCGTCGCGCCGCTGTCGAAGCCGTTTTCCAGCATCCGCGCAGCGGTTTCGGTGCGCGCGGCGCCGGACGGCGCGCCAAGCACGATGGCGATCAGCCGCTTGCCGTTGCGCGTCGCGGTCGAGACGAGATTATAGCCCGACGCGCAGATGAAGCCGGTCTTCATTCCGTCGGCGCCGGGGTAATGACCGATCAGCTTGTTGTAGTTGCGGAAGATGCGGCGTCCGAACTTGATCGCCGGGATATGCCAATAGAGGTCGTATTCCGGGAATTCGCGAATCAGGGCGCGCGCGAGGATCGCCATGTCGCGCGCCGAGGTGATCTGCTGATCCGCCGGCAATCCGTTCGGATTGACCCAACTCGACTGCGTCATGCCGAGGCGCGCCGACGCCTTGTTCATCTCGTCGGCGAATTTCTCGATCGAGCCGCCGACGCCCTCCGCGAGCACGACGGCGATATCGTTCGCCGATTTCACCATCATCATCTTGATGGCGTTGTCGACGGTCATCTGCGTGCCGACCGGAAAGCCCATCTTCGAGGGCGCCTGCGCGATCGCGTTCTCGGAGACCGAAACCAGCGAATCGAGCCCGATGCGCCCCTCTTTGACCGCCCGCAGCGTGACATAGAGCGTCATCAGCTTGCTGATCGACGCAGGATGCCAGGGATAGGTCGCGTTCTCCGCGTGCAGCACCTTGCCGGTATCCGCCTCGACCAGGAGGAGGGCTTCCGCGCTCGCCGGGCGCGCGCCGAAGCCGGCGGCAAAACCGATCGCCAGAAGCAGGGCGAGGGCGCGAAAGGTGGGAGACGCGAAACGTGACGGCACTGAGCGCATCCAGGTTCTTGAGTTCCGCCAAATCAAGCGCGGATCGTGGCCGGAAACCTATCTAATCAGAACGGCACCCGGGCGCAAAGCCGGCGGCTTGCCCCGGTGCGGCAAAACGGTCGCAGATCAGCCGCGTGTTTGATATTGTGCCGTGCAATAGACAGATGAATGGCTGCGGCGCGGCCGCAAGCCATGCTTTCGCCCGGGAAAGCGTCGAAAGTTCGACGAAGGAGCAGCAAATGACCGCTTGCATCGTGGGTTGGGCGCATACGCCGTTCGGTCGCTTGACCGATGAATCCGTCGAAAGCCTGATCGTGCGGGTCGCGACCGACGCGCTCAAGGATGCCGGCATCGCCCCGGCCGACGTCGACGAGATCGTGCTCGGTCACTTCAACGCCGGCTTCTCGGCGCAGGATTTTACCGCCTCCCTGGTCCTCCAAGCGTCTCCCGATCTGCGCTTCAAGCGCGCCACCCGCGTGGAAAACGCCTGCGCGACCGGCTCGGCCGCCGTGCATCAAGGCATCCGCGCCATCGAGGCCAAGGCGGCGCGCGTCGTGCTCGTCGTCGGCGTCGAGCAGATGACGACGACGCCCGGCCCCGAGATCGGCAAGAATCTTCTCAAGGCCTCCTATGTCCGCGAGGAGGCCGACATCGAAGGCGGCTTCGCCGGCGTCTTCGGCAAGATCGCGGGCGCCTACTTCCAGCGCCACGGCGACCAGTCCGACGCCCTCGCCGGCATCGCCGCCAAGAATCACAAGAACGGCGTGGCGAACCCTTACGCGCAGATGCGCAAGGATCTCGGCTACGACTTCTGCCGCAACGAGAGCGAAAAGAACCCCTACGTCGCCGGCCCGCTGAAGCGCACGGACTGCTCGCTCGTCTCCGATGGCGCCGCGGCGCTCGTCCTCACCGATGTCGAAACCGCGCTGACGATGGACAAGGCGGTGATCTTCCGCGCCGCGCAGCACGTTCAGGACTATTTGCCGCTCTCCAAGCGCGACATCCTCAAGTTCGAGGGTTGCGCGCTCGCCTGGAAACGCGCGCTGGCACAGGCCGGCATTGCGCTCAACGATCTTTCGCTGGTCGAAACGCACGACTGTTTCACCATCGCCGAACTCATCGAATACGAGGCGATGGGATTGACCCCCGAGGGCCAGGGCGCCCGCGCGATCAGCGAAGGCATCACCGCCAAGGACGGCGCGCTGCCGGTCAACCCATCCGGCGGCCTGAAGGCGAAGGGGCACCCCATCGGCGCGACCGGCGTATCGATGCATGCGCTCGGCGCCATGCAGGTGACCGGCCAGGCGGGCGACATGCAGATCAAGAACGCCAAGCTTGCCGGCCTGTTCAACATGGGCGGCGCGGCGGTCGCGAACTACGTCAGCATCCTGGAACGGATCAGGTGATCCCTTCGCGATCGCTGCCGGCCCCGTTCGATCCATGAATCGCGCCGGCCTCTCTATCGCCCTCGTCATCGGCCTGGTGACGGGGGTTGTCTTTGCGCTCTACCCGCAACTCGACATCGCGCTGTCGCGCCTCTTCTTTCACGACGGCGCCGGCTTCGTTCTCACGTCGAGCCCGCTGTTCGGCGCGCTGCGCGACGGCAGCATGGTCATCGTCGGAATCATCGTCGCGCTCCCCGTCGGCGCCGCGATCCTGAAACTCCTCCGGCCCGAGACACGCATGCTGATGCCGGGCCGCGCCGCCGTCTTCCTCATCGCGACCATCCTGCTCGGACCGCTGCTCACCGCGAATATCGGCTTCAAGGACAACTGGTCGCGGCCCCGGCCGCGCGACGTCGCCGCCTTCGGCGGCACCCAGATCTTTCTCCCATGGTGGGACCCGCGCGGCACCTGCGAGGTCAACTGCTCCTTCATCGGCGGCGAGGCGGCGGGCGCATATTGGACGATGGCGCCGGCGGCGCTCGCGCCGCCGCAATGGCGTGCGCTGGCCTACGGCGCGGCGCTCGCTTTCGGCACCGCCGTCGGAGTGCTGCGGATGGCTTTCGGCGGTCACTTCTTCAGCGACGTCGTGTTCGCGGGCGTGTTCATCTATCTGATCATCTGGATCGTCTACGCCATTCTTTACCGCTGGCGGCTGTTCGGACTTTCCGATGCAATGATCGAACGCGCGATAGCATCCGCCGGGCGCTGGCTCCACGGTCTGTTCGGCGGCAAACCGCGTGCACGGCCAGACGCCCCCGGACGCGCGCGACGCTAGATCATGAGCAACGGCGGCGATTTGTTGGTGACCTACGCTATCGGCGACATCCATGGCTGTCTCGCCAAGATGAATCGCCTTCTCGACCGCATTGCGAATGAGGCCGCCGGAAAACCGACACGCCTCATCTTCCTCGGCGACTATATCGACCGTGGCCCGGACAGCCGCGGCGTCATCGAGCGCCTCATGACCCTCCAACGCGAACGCCCGAACGAGGTGATCTGCCTGCGCGGCAATCACGAGGCCATGGCGCTCGCCGCCGTCGCCTCCCCTCGCGACAATGAGGAATATTGGCGCGCCAACGGCGGCGCGACGACGATGACGAGTTTCGGCGTGTTCCATGCGCGCGAGCTGCCGCCGGCAGCCGTCGCCTGGATGGATGCGTTGCTCTACGCATACGACGACGGCCTGCGCCATTTCGTCCACGCCGGCGTCGACCCCTCGAAGCCGCTGGCCGAACAGAACGATCACGATCGCATCTGGATGCGCGAGCCGTTCCTATCGTCGAAAACCTCGTTCGAACGATTGATCGTTCACGGCCACACCCCGCTGATGACGGCAAAGCCCGATGTGCGGGCAAACCGCGTCAACCTCGACACCGGCGCGGTCTTCGGCGGTCCGCTCACGGCGGCGGCGTTCGTTGCAGACAAGCGCGAGCCGATTGGGTTTCTGACGGCCGTGTGATCAGGCGATGCTGCAGCATCAATCCGTCATCCTGATGAGGCGCGAGGCGCGTTGCGCCGAGCCTCGAAGGACGACGGGCCCGTGCTTTGGCCATCCTTCGAGCCCTCGCTACGCTTGGGCAACTTCAGGATGACGGATCAGGCTACTCCGCCGCCTCTCGCAGCAGCGTCTCGCCGGGGCGCACACGCGTGAACGAAACCGGTTCCATCGCGACATCGACGCTTCCGTCGTGCAGGCGGCTGACCGTATAGCGGGACGTCGCAAGATCCGATGTCGTCGGAAAATCCTCCCGGAAATGCGCCCCGCGGCTGTCCTCCCGCGCTTGCGCCGCCGCGCAGATGGCGCGCGAGACAAGAATCAAGCTTTCGAGGTTGAGCCGATCCATCCAGGTGAGATTGTAGCGCCGGTCGCCGTCGGCGACGCCCATGCCGGC
>JBDHSU010000056.1:0-24122 GCA_039808325.1 Variibacter sp.
CGAAGACGCCGTCGTACTTGCCCTCGCCGCGCAGTTCCGCCTGCTGCGAGCCCCAGACCGCGGTCGCGGCCAGATCCTCGTTGATGCCCGGCTGGAACACGATGTCGTTCGGGACGAGGAGCTTGGCCGTGCGCATGAACTGCTGGTCGAGCCCCCCGAGCGGCGAGCCGCGATAGCCTGTCACGTAACCGGCGGTATTGAGTCCGGCACGCCTGTCGCGCTCCTTCTGCATCAGGCACATGCGGATGAGCGCCTGATAGCCGGTCACGAAGACACGGCTTTTCGTGAGATCGTATTTGTCGTCGAGGGTAACGCGGTTCGAAGTCATCGCAAGCCTTTGGGGCGCCGCGCCCCATGCATTCACGGCCACATCCGGCCCGCCCGTATGTCGTCCCGCATGCGTCCTGGATGGACGTATATAAGGTATCGACACGCGCGGCCGGAGGGCCCACAACGGCAGAAATGCTGACACTTCAACCGGCTGGGGTCAATTTCGTTTCCGCTCTAAATGACAGCAGCAAATGTCACGTTCGCGCGTGCGCGCGCAATTTGGCGCACTGCAACATCCGGAATTGGTCCGTAAGGCTTTCCACTTGCGGTCGGTTGACGATTGCGGCCATGCGAATTTTTGTACGGGACAGAACAGCCGGCGTTTGAAGGCGCCGCGTTTCAAGGGGGAACTTGATGTTCAAGATCGCGATCCAATCAAGGGCGAAGACGCCGGCGATAAGCCTGCTCGCATCGTTCGCTCTTGCGCTGTCGTCACCGGCCATGGCGCAGACGTTCCCGACCAAGGTCGTGAAGCTGGTCGTGCCGCAGACCCCCGGCGGCGCCACCGACGTCTTCGCACGCGCCGTCGGTCAGAAATTGAGCGAGCGCTGGGGCCACCCGGTCGTGGTCGAGAACCGTGCCGGCGCGGCCGGCGTGGTCGGAACCGACGCGGTCGCGAAATCGGCGCCGGACGGCTACACGCTGCTCGTCACCTATGCGGGCTCGCAGGCGATCAACCCGGCCCTCTATGCGACCATCCCGTTCGACTCGATCAAGGACTTCCAAACGATCGCGACCCTGGCGCAAACGCCCTTCGCGCTCGTTGTGCGCCCCGGCTTCCCTGCGAAGGATATGCCCTCGTTCGTCAAATTCGCGCGCGAGACCCAGGATGCGCCGAGCTTCGCCTCGTCCGGCAACGGCTCCGTCAACCATCTTCTCGGCGAGATGCTCAAGATGGATTCGGGCATCCGCTACGTCCACGTCCCATACAAGGGGATTTCGCAGGTCATCACCGATCTCCTCGGCGGTCAGGTCGATTTCGCCTTCACCAGCCTTCCGTCGGTTCTGCCGAACATCAAGAGCGGCAAGATCCATGCGCTCGCCGTCACCAGCGCACGACGGGTCGCGGTTGCGCCCGACATCCCGACGATCGCGGAATCCGGCATTCCGCAATTCGACGTGAACCCGTGGTGGGGCGTTCTCGGGCCGGCCGGCATGGACAAGGCGACCGTCCGCAAGATCAACGCCGACATCAACGACATCCTGAAGTCGAAGGAAATGATCGATTTCCTGGCGACGCAGGGCGCCGAACCGCTGGTCACGACGCCGGACGAGTTCCTCGATATCCTCAAATCCGACACCGAGAAATGGGCCAAGGTGGTGAAGACCTCGGGCGTTCACATCAACTGACCATGCACGAGAATGTCGTCTATCGGCGCGTTCGCCGCGCCGACCCGGCGCTGGTGGCGCGCGCGGCGGCGTTGCCCGTCTCCGACCTTTACGAGGCGCTTCCGAACCGGGATGCGGCATTGATGAGCCCGCGCATGCGGCCTCTCGTGCCTGGCCTGCGCATCGCCGGCTCCGCGGTGACGGCGCGCTGTCCGCCCGGCGACAATCTCATGATGCATCGCGCCCTGCTCCACGCCGAGGCCGGCGATGTTCTCGTCGTCGCCGTGGGCGACGCAAGGGGCGCGCAGTGGGGCGACCTCGCCGCGGTCTACGCCCGGCACAAGGGCCTTGCCGGCGTGATCGTCGACGGCAGCATCCGGGACGCCGACGCGCTGACCGCCCTGCGCTTTCCGGTTTGGGCGACGGCGATCTCCCCCTCGCACCCCAACAAGCGGGCCGGGGGCGCGGTCAACGTCCCGGTGATCTGCGACGGGGCGCGCGTCAATCCCGGAGACGTGATTTGCGCCGACGGCGACGGGGCTCTGGTGATCCCGCGCGATCAGCTTGCGGCGGCCGTCGAAGCGGCCGAGCGCCGGCAGGCGAGCGAAGGCGCGATCATCGCCGCCATCAAGGCGGGAACGTCGCTGTTCGAGCTGCATGACATGGAAGACGCGTTCCGCGCCTCGGGCGTGCGCGAAATCGACGCCGCATGGGAAGACCGAGACGAGGAATAGAATACGGCGAGCGCGGGTACCGTGCTCTCGCTACCCGGCGAAAGCGACCGTATCCAGCACCGCGAAGTAATGGCAAAGCGCGGCGACCAGCACGAAGCCATGCCAGATCGCGTTCTGGAAGCGCAAGCTCTGCCAGACGTGAAAAATCACCCCGACCGAATAGAACGCGCCGCCGACGGCCAGCAGCGCCAACGTCGTCGGCGAAAGCGCGCTGACGATGGAATCGTAAAGCAGGACGCCGCTCCATCCGAGCAACAGGTAGAGCGCCACCGCCAGGCGGTCGAACCGTCCCGGGAGCGCGAGCTTGATCACGATCCCGGCGGTCGCGGCCAGCCAAATCGCGGCGAGCATACCGAAGGACAGCGCGCCGCCCTTCAGATGCAGAAGGAAGGGCGTGTAGGTCGCCGCGATCAGCAGATAGATCGCCGAGTGATCGAAGCGGCGCAACCACCACTTCAGCCGCGAGATCGGCCACATGTTATAGGCCGCGGACAAGCCCAGCACCGCCAGCAGGCCGAACGCATAAATCGCGGCGGAGACGATATGGAGGCCACGGCTTGAATTGATCGCCAGCGCGATGAGGACGACGGCGCCGGTGAGCCCGAGCGCAACGCCCAGCGCGTGCACGACGCCATCGGCGATGATCTCGGCACGCGTGTAGTTCCAAACGAACCGCACCGGTTTGCCGTCGAAATCCGTCACGCACGCCTCCAGCGTCTTATCGTGTTCGCAAACGGAACCGTCGAAAATGCGGCGGTGGATAGAAAATAGAGTGATGTCGTGAAGGCTCTACGACGGTGTCGGCGTCCTCAGCACCTCGGCAACCTTACGCGCCAGAGCGTCGAGCGTGAAGGGCTTGGGAATGACGTGAACGCCGGCGTCGAGCACCGCATTGTGAACGATGGCGTTGCGTGTATAGCCGGTCGTGAAAAGCACCTTGGTGGCCGGCCAGCGCCGCAGCACCTCGTCCGCCAGCTTGCGGCCGTTCATTCCCGGCATGACGACATCGGTGAAGAGAAGCGTCACCGGCGGCTCCTTTTCCAGAACGGCGAGCGCCGCCGTGCCGCCATCGGCGTCGAGCACCGAATAGCCCAGCTCGCGCAGGGCCTCCGTCGTGTTCTTGCGCACGCCCTCCTCGTCCTCGACGACGAGAATGGTGACCCCAGGATCGCCTGCCGGCAGGCTGTCGCGGCCCTCTGCGGCGTCCCCCTCGCCGGGCGTCATCGCCAGCGAACGCGGAAGATAGATCTTGATCGTCGTTCCGTGGCCCGGCTCGCTGTAGATGCTCACATGCCCGTCGGATTGCCGCACGAAACCGTAGACCTGGCTCAAGCCCAGGCCGGTCCCGAGACCGGCGGATTTGGTCGTGAAGAAGGGATCGAAGGCTTTTGCGATGACTTCGGACGTCATGCCGACGCCGGTGTCGGTGACCGCGAACATGACGAACTGACCGGCCTTGACGCCCGCCCTCGCGGCGTAGTCGTCGTCGAGATAGGTATTCGCGGTCTCGATCGTCAACTTGCCGCCCTCTCCCATGGCGTCACGCGCATTGACCGCGAGATTGAGGATGGCGTTCTCCAGTTGATTGGGGTCGGCCACCGTACGCCAGAGCCCGGCCGCGAGCACCGTTTCGAGTTCGATCGTCTCGCCGAGGCTGCGCCGCAGCAGATCGGACATATCCGCGAGCAGCCGGTTGGCGTCGAGAGCCTCCGGCATCAGCGGCTGCTGGCGGGCGAACGCCAGCAGCCGCGCCGTCAATGATGCGGCCCGGCGGGCGCCCGCGATGGCGGTGTCGATATGCCGCTCGAGAAGCGGTTCGCCGCGCGCGAGCCGGCGTTGGCACATCTCCAATCCGCCGAGCACGATCGCCAGCATGTTGTTGAAGTCATGCGCGATGCCGCCGGTAAGTTGACCGATCGCCTCCATCTTCTGAGCTTGCCGCAGCGCGCCTTCCGTCTCCTCGCGCCGCCGCATCTCCGCGACGAGATCGCTGGTGCGGTCCGCGACGTTGCGCTCGAGCATTTCGGAAAGCCGGCGCAGCTCCTGCTCGGCCTTGTCGCGCTCACGCTCGCGGGTCCGTAGAGCGATCGACGCCGCCGCCATCTCACGCCCCACATCGCCGAGCTCGCGCACCGGCATCCGCTGCTGCGGAACGATCTCGCCGCGCCCGAGCGCGGCCGCTTGCGCGGTGAGAACCTCGCTCGCGCGCGAGAGCCGGCCGCCGAACAAGTAGGCGATCCCCAGCGACAGGATCGTCAGCACGATGCCGACGCCACCGACGGCCCAGAGAGCGCGGCTCAACAGAGCCTGCACACGATTTTCGGACGTGTTGACGTAGACGATCCAGTTGGCGAGACGCGATCGCGCATAGGCGGTGCGCACCGCCTCACCGCTGGTGTTCACGCCGCGCCACAGCCCTTCGAGGCCTTGCGCGTTGGCCAGGAAATCCGGCGACGCCGGACGGCCGCTGAAAGCCTCATTCCTCTCGGAGCGCGCCAGAATGAGGCCATGGCCTCCGACGACACCGGCCCGCCCGCCATCCTCCAAGCGCGGGCTGATCAGATCGACGATACGCTGCGACGAGGCGCTAAGATTGAGGAAGTGCGTGACGCGATTGCCTTGAATCACGGGAACCGTGATCGAATAGATCGGCGCTCCCGTCACCACGTCGAAGAGAACGTCAGACACGAACGGCTGCTTGGTCTCGATCACCTCTTTGTCGCCGGCGAGCGGCGTCAGCGGCAGCACCGCGCCGAACGGGCGCTGCGTATTGGCAAGCTGTTGGCCGGAGACGTCGCGGAGGATGAGATCGATGCCGACGAGGCTGCGGACGCGCTGCATCTGCTCGTAGAAGCCGGCGTAGTCGCCATCCTGCACGCGACCGGAAATCGCCAACGTCTGTAGCGTGACCTCGAGGCCGGCAAGATCGCGGTCGATCGCCTGCGCGAGTTGCCGCGCATCGCCGCGCAGGTCGAGCTCGATCCGCGCTTGCTCCGAGATGGCATATCGCCAGATCAGGAATCCGGAGAACATCAGCACCGGCACCATCACCGCCAAGACGAGCAGCAGCACGTAGTGGCGTGTCGAGAGGCGGCGGGCGCGGACCGATCCGGGTGGAGTTACGGCAGGCGCGGCTGGTGGATCTGGCGCGTGCAAAACGATCTCGTTCCTCTGAACTCGTCCCCGCACGAGCATGTCACAATACTAGATGTGACCGTCGGTACTCCAGCGCCAGAAATCCGTTCCTTCCTGACGCAGGAAGCGAGCCAGTACCATACTATGGACTTCTGACGCCCCGTCGACGATGCGCGCCGCGCGGGCCCAGCGATAAATCCACTGCAGGACCGTATCCTTGGAATATCCGCGTGCGCCGTTGAGCTGGATCGCGGTGTCGGCGGCGCGGTGCAAAGTGTCCGCCACATGGATCTTGGCCATGGACACTTCCTTGCGCGCCTTGTCGCCCTGATCAAGTTTCCAGGCCGCGTGCATGGTGAGGAGCCGTCCGATCTGAATCTGATGCGCCACGTCGCCGAGCTTGATCTGGACACTCTCGCGATCCGCCAGCTTGATGCCGAAGCCCTCACGCTGCGCTACATAGTCCTGCGCGATCTCCATGCAACGCCGGGCGAGGCCGAGCCAGCGCATGCAGTGGGTCAGCCGCGCCGGACCAAGCCGGATTTGCGTCATGCGCAAGCCATCGCCCACCCCCATGAGCACATCCTCGTCGGCGACCTCCAGGCCGTCGAAAATCAGTTCGCAGGTCCCGCCGTGTTCCTCGGGGCCGAGATTGCCGATGCGGCGCACGAGACGCCAACCGGGCTGATCCTTGTGAAACAGAAACGCAGTCAATCCGCGGCGCGCGTCGTCGGAGGTGCGCGCCATCAGGATGAAGTGGGATGCCTCCGCCGCACCGGAGATGAACCATTTGTGGCCCGTGATGCGCCATTTTCCGCCCCGCTTCTCCGCCTTGGTGCGGATCATCGAGGGATCGGAGCCGCCGCCCGGATGCGGCTCGGTCATCACGAACGACGAGCGCACTTGTCCGGCGACGATCGGGCGCAGCCACTTCTCCTTCTGCGCCGGGGTGCCGACCTTCGACAGCACGTTCATATTGCCGTCGTCGGGCGCCTGGCAGTTGAGCGCATTGGGGCCGAAGATCGAGCGGTTCGCCTCTTCGTACATCACCGCCCAGGCCATGACGGGAAGGCCCATGCCGCCGAACTCCTTTGGCGATTGCGGCGCCCATAGGCCGGCGGCTTTCGCCTTCGCGCGCACCGTCTCCAGCACATCGAGCTTGATGTTCTCGTAGGCATCGTAATTGCCGGCGTCGGCTTCGAGCGGAATGACATGCTCGTCGATGAACGTGCGTGTGCGCTGGCGCAGGTCCTCGAGTACGGGAGAGATGGTGAAATCCATGGAGTCCTCGGTGATGCGATCGGATACGTTAAATTTAAGCGCGGCGGACCGGCCTCAGGCGCCGCGAATCTGCGTCACCTGCCCGCCGTCGACGACGATCGTCGCGCCGCTGATGTAGCGTCCGGCATCGGATGCGAGCAGCAGGAGCGCCCCATCGAGATCGCTCGCCTCGCCGAAGCGGCCGGCCGGAATGTCGCGCGTCATCTTGGCCGCCTCGCCGGCCAGCCAGTCGGCATTGATCTCGGTCGAGATGTAGCCGGGCGCGAGAGCGTTGACGCGGATGCCCTTGAACGCCAGTTCGAGCGCCAGCGACTTGGTGAGCTGCACCACCGCCGCCTTGGATGTCGCATAGGCGACGACGCCCTTCGCGACACCGAAACCCAGGATCGACGCGACGTTGACGATCGCCCCCCCTTTCTTCGCCGCCAACATGCGCCGCGCGCCCTCTTGCGCCCAGGCAAACACGGCATCGAGATTCGTGGAAAGGACATGCCGCCACGCGCTTTCCTCGAGATCGATTGCGCGACCCGAATGGGCGATGCCGGCATTGTTGACGAGTACGGTCACGGTGCCGAACGCTTTCTCGGCCGCGTCGAAGGCCGCCCGCATCGCCCCAGCGTCGCCGACATCGGCCGCGATCGCGACCGCGCGTCCACCCGACGCCTCGATGCGCTTCTGCACGTCGGCAAGCCGATCAGCCCGGCGTGCCACCAGGGCGACAGCCGCCCCGTTTGCCGCAAGCACTTCGGCAAAGCGCACGCCGAGACCGCTGGAGGCACCGGTGACCAAAGCGATCTGGCTCGACAAATCGAAGAGTTCGGCGGCCTTCATGTCTGCATCTCCTTCCGGCACCGCAGCCATTTTGCTGATGGCGCACCGCTCCACAAGGCGTCACCGATCTGTTAGCCTTCCTTCATGGCACACGATCATCACCACGACCATCACGCTGGTCATCACGATCACGATCATGGCTCCGAACTCTCGGAGATGCAGTTGCGCGTACGCGCGCTGGAAAGCATCCTCACCGAGAAAGGCTATGTCGATCCCAAGGCCCTGGACCTCCTGATCGAGACCTATGAGGTCAAGGTCGGCCCGCACAACGGCGCCCGCGTCGTGGCGAAGGCCTGGACCGATCCGGAATACCGCGAATGGCTGCTGGCCGAAGGCGGCGCGGCCATCGCCTCGCTCGGCTATATCGGTCGCCAGGGCGAGAACATGGTGGTGTTGGAAAACACGCCGAAGGTCCACAACATGGTCGTGTGCACGCTATGCTCCTGCTATCCATGGCCGGTGCTCGGCCTGCCTCCGGTCTGGTACAAATCCGCGCCCTATCGCTCGCAGGCCGTGTCCAACCCGCGCAAGGTGCTGGCCGACTTCCAGGTGACGTTGCCGGAAGGCATGGACATCCGCGTCTGGGATTCGACCGCGGAAATCCGCTACCTCGTCCTGCCGATGCGCCCCGAGGGGACCGAAGGCTGGAGCGCCGAGCAACTGGCGCGCTTGGTCACCCGCGACAGCATGATCGGCACCGGTCTGCCGCTTCGCCCGCAGGATGTCGCGTCATGAACGGGCCGCACGATATGGGCGGCATGCAGTGCTTCGGCCCGGTCGAGCCGGAAGCGAACGAGCCGCCGTTCCATGCCGAATGGGAGAAGCGCGCCTTCGCGATCACCGTGGCGATGGGAGCCTCCGGCGAGTGGAACCTCGACGAGTCGCGCTCGGCGCGCGAAAGCATGCCGCCGGCAAGATACCTCGGCAGCAGCTACTACAAGATCTGGTTCGAGGGTCTTGAGCGCCTTCTGAGCGAACGCGGCCTCGTCTCGCGGGAAGAGATCGCGCAGGCCCGCGCCATCGGCGCGCCGAAGCCGATCAAGCGCACGCTCGCCGCGGCGGACGTTGCCAAGACGCTCGGTCGCGGCGGCCCGACCCGGCGCGAGACCGCGAAGCCGGCGCGCTTCAAGGTCGGCGATCGCGTGCGTACGAAGAACATCAATCCGCCGACCCATACGCGCCTGCCGCGCTACGTGCGCGGCCATGTCGGAACGGTGGAGCGCATCTACGGCGCCCACGTCTTTCCCGACGCGCACGCGCACGGCGGCGGCGAGGATCCGCAGTGGCTCTACGCGGTGGCCTTCAGCGGCAGCGATCTATGGGGACCGGACGGCGACCCGACAATGCGCGTCTCCGTCGACGCGTTCGAACCTTATCTCGAACCGGCGTGACGGCCGCCATGTCCACGACCGATTCGGCAGCCGCCGCCGCGCTCGACGCCATGCCGGACATTCCGCGCGATACCGAGGGCCCCGTGTTCGGCGAGCCGTGGCAAGCGCAAGCCTTCGCCATGGCGGTCACGCTGCATCAGCGCGGTCTGTTCACTTGGCCGGAATGGGCAGCGACGCTCGCGGACGAGATCCGGCGCGCGCAAGCCGCCGGCGACCCGGACACGGGCGCGACCTACTATCATCACTGGCTGGCCGCGCTCGAACGCCTGGTCGCGGAAAAGAACGTCACCGATGCCGCGACGCTCAAACGCTATCGCGACGCCTGGGACCGCGCCGCCGACCGCACGCCGCACGGCATCCCGATCGTTCTCAGCGAGAAGGATTTTCACGGCTAGATCACGATGATTTTGGATCGAATCGATCCGAACTCATGAATGGGATCGATTCTCATAACTTAGAGCGGGATGCGGGCGGAAAACCGCTCCACACTTTTCCTCATCCCGTCGCAGCGACCGCGCGCGTTCTCGCGCATTCCGTTTTTGATCTTGTTTCGTTGCTGAAGAACGAATCGCAACCGCGATTCGCACGCTCCTGTCAGGCGTAAACGCATTCCTAATGCGCGCGAATGTCGTCGCGAGGAAGCCGCGAGACGGAAAGCAACCGCATCGAGCGATGTTCTCAACCATTCCGCATTCGATCCCGTTTCGTTGCCGAAGAACGAATCGAGGCTGCGATTCGTCGGCTCCGAGCGGACGTAAATGCTTTCCTAATGCGAGATCGTTTCGAGCGGCCTACGGCCTTGCTCCGCCATTCCCACCCAAGCGCAAACGGGGCGAGAATCCATACGCCTTGACCCCGGAGCCCGCTTTCGGCCGGCGCTCACATGATCAGACGTTCGGTGCTCACATAGCCGAGGAGCAGCAGCACGCCGAAGCACAGCACCAGGGCCGCGGCAGCGACCTCGAGGCCACGCATGACGAGCGCGCCGCCGCCGCTGCGCGTGGCGGCGAGCCGCGCCGCCACGTCCTTAGCGCTGACGGCAAGCGTCGCGATCGCGGTGACGGTGATCGCCGTTCCGAGCCCCATGACCAGGGTGGAGACGACGCCGGCCCAGAACAGTCCCTGCGCCATGGCGAAGACGAGCACCAGGATCGCGCCGGAGCACGGCCGCAGGCCGACGCCGATGACGGCGGACAATCCGCGCCGCCAGCCGCCGCGCCCCGCCAAGATCTCCGGATCAGGTCCATGCGCGCAGCCGCAGTTCTCGTCATGCACATGATGGTGGTGGTGATGCGCCTGGTCATGATGCGCATGGGAACGACCATGAGCCTCCGACACGGCGAGAGCATGCCCCTCGTGCGCGCGGTCGTGATGGGCATGGTCGTGTTGGTGACGATCGCCCGCGATCGCATGGCCGCCGCCCGCCGCCACTTCCGCGGGAACGAGCGCGGGTGTGAAAGGTTGCGCGCCGAGCGCCGCGAAGAAGCCGCGCCCCTTCGTCCAAAGCAGCCGCGCGCCCAGAGCGATGATCAGCAGATAGCTCGCCACCTCGATCCAGCGCACGGTGTCGCCCATCGCCTTTGCGGTCGCGCCGAGCAACACCGCGGCGACCCCGACGACGGCGATCGCGGTGACCGCCTGCACCAGCGCCGACGCGAAGGAGAGAACGACGCCGCGCCGCCACGTCTCGTTATTCGCGACAAGATAAGAGGAGATGACCGCCTTGCCGTGCCCCGGTCCGGCGGCGTGGAAGATGCCGTAGAAGAACGAGAGGACAAGCAGGGTCCACACGGCGCTGCCGTCGGCCTTCGCGGCTTTGATCGTGGCGTTGAACTGCGCGTAGTAATACGCCTGCCGTTCGAGAATCCACCCGACCATACCGCCCATCGGCGGCGCCGACGGGCGCGGCCCGGCCCCGAACGGACTGCCTTGCGCATGCGCGGAAACCGCCAGCACATGCATGGCCGCCACGGCCAGCAGAACGACCGCGGCGACCGTCGCAGCCGAACGCAGACAGCGGATGGGATACGCTTTCCGGAATGGCGTCATCGGCTTCATCTCATCGTAATGGCCATGGCTCCCCGCGCCGCGTTTCCGCGGCGACGCTTCGTCATGGGCAGTTCACCAGAATCTTGTTCGCGAACTGGGCGCCGAAGTTTGCGCCCGGACCGAGCGAATTGAAGAACGATTCGTCGAGCGGCTGCGCCGACGTGGGCTTCGTCTCGCCCGGAGCGAAAGTGTTGAGCTTGCACGCGGCCGGCGCGCTCGCCAGCGTCACCGGATTGTCCTTGGCCAGCGTGAAGTCGACAAAATACGTGGCGTCGTAAACCTCGACCGCGAACACCTTGCCGGCCGCCGGCTCCTTCAGCGGCAAGGTGAAATTGAGCGTCAGCGAGCCGTTCTGAAAATCGAGCCAGTAGTCCTTCGGATCGATGATCGGCACGCGCTTGCCGTCCGCCTTGACGTGCGTGAAGTAGCCGAATTCCTTGAGCGAGGTTACGTTGACCTCGGCGAGGCTCTGTAGTTCCTCGCGTGACAGCTTGCCGTCGTTGTTGGCGTCGAGCCCTTGCGTCGCGAACGTCGAGAACATCTCGTCGAACGTCCAATGGTGCTTGATGGCCGTGAGCGTCCCGTCCGGCGCGTAGACGAGCTCGCTCTTGACGCTCACCCAGACGTGCGGATGCGCCGAGGCAATGCCGGCGCCCGCCGCGAGAAAGCCGATCACGGCCGAAATCAGAAGCGAAAAGCGGCGCATGCGATCAGGAACCGTGGCGCGGGGATCGGGCCGTTCGAGTCGGCGCACCATAGCAAGAAGTCGGGCGGAATGGTGGCCAGTCCCCGTCGCCACCTCCCATGCGATCAAAGGCCTAAGGCCCCGCCGTCCGCGCGTGGGTCGTGCGCCCCTTCGAACGTCCCGTCGGCATTGAGTATCACCGCACCGGCGTGCCCCATCGTGTCGGAATAGTCTTCTCCCAGTACCTCGACGTCATGCCCCGCCGACAGCAATTGCTCGACGAGCCGATCGTCAAACCGCGATTCAAGCCGCAGATTCGTATGCGTCGACCCCCAGGTGCGGCCGAGCAGCCAGCGCGGCCGATCGAGCGCCTCCTCCAGCGGCTGCCGGAACAGGACGTGCCGCGTGAACAGCGCGGCTTGTGTCTGCGGCTGCCCGTCGCCGCCCATGGTGCCGTAGGCCATGATGCGCCCGTCGCGTAGAACCGCCAGTGCTGGGTTAAGTGTGTGGAACGGCAGCCGGCCCGGCGCCAGCGGATTCACCGCATCATGCGCGAGCGAAAAGCTGGCGCCCCGATTCTGCATCAGCACGCCCGTCCCCGGCAGCACGCAGCCTGAACCGAACTCCCAGTAGATCGACTGGATGTAGGAAACCACGAGACCGGAGGCGTCGGCCGCCCCCATCCAGATCGTGTCGCCCTCGCCGTAGGGTGCCGGCCAGCGCGCCGCCTTGCGCCGGTCGATCTTTCCCGCTTCGGCGTCGAGGAAACCCCTGTCGAGATAACGCGCCGGCGGATGCGCCAGCCGCGCGCCATCGGTCACGTAGCGGTCGCGTACGCGGAAGGCGCGCTTCGTCGCTTCGACGAGCCCGTGAATGTGATCGAAGCTCTCGGCCCCGTTCACGCCGAGCCGGTCGAACAACGCGAGGATCATCAACGAGGCAAGTCCCTGCGTCGGCGGCGGCGTATTGTAGAGCGTGCCTGCACCGACCGTGACTTCCAACGGATCGCGTGGCGCCGCGCGGAACGTCTCAAGGTCGGCGCGCGTCACTGGGCTGCCGACGCGCTCGAGATCGGTGGCGATCTCGCGCCCGACGTCGCCGCGATAGAAATCGTCGAACCCGGCATGCGCGAGCTGCTCGAGCGTCGCCGCGAGCGCCGATTGCCGCAGCGTCGTGCCCTCCTCCGGAGGCTTGCCGTCGCTGAGGAAGGTCGCCGCGAAGCCGGGAGCGCTTTTGAGTTCGTCCAACTTTTCGCGCGTCAGCCGCGCCTGGCTGTGCGTTACCTTGTAGCCGTCGCGCGCGAAGCGGATCGCCTCGCCCAAGAGCACGTCGCGCGGCAGCCGCCCGCCCAGCGCCTCCGCGCCCTCCTGCGCGCGCGCCCAGCCGCCGACCGCGCCGGGAACCGTGAGCGCGGCGAGCGGGCCGCGCGACGGGATCGCTTCGTAGTCGCGATAAAGCGCGCGCGTCGCGTGCGCGCCCGCCGGCCCGCACGCCTCGATTACGCGCACGCGGCCGCGAGGCTCGCGGATCAGCCAGAAACCATCGCCACCGACGTGATTCATGTGCGGATAGACGGCGGCGATCGTCGCCGCCATTGCGATCATGGCCTCGATGGCGTTGCCGCCCTCCGTCAGAATCGCCTGCCCCGCCGCGCAGGCCGCGCCGTGGGGTGCGGCGACGACGCCGCGCCGATGTCCAGCCGTGTGAAGGTTCATTTAGCTGACCGGCTCCACCAGACCGCGTTTTTCCAGCACGCCCTTCACCGTCGGCATGGCGCCGCGAAACAGACGATAAGCCTCCGCCGGATCGCGCAAGTTGCCGGCGGCGTAGACGAAATCGTGCAGGCGCTTCGCCGTCGCCGGATGGAAGATATCGCCGGTCTCGCGGAAAGCGGCAAAGCCGTCGGCATCGAGCATTTCCGACCACATGTAGCTGTAGTAGGCGGCGGCATAGCCTTCACCGGAAAAGATATGGCCGAAATGCGCGGCGCGATGCCGCATGCCGATTTCCGCCGGCATGCCGATGCGCGCGAGCGACGCGCGCTCGAAGGCGTCGGCATCCATCCCGGTCGCGTCCGCGCGCGTGTGGAAGTCGAGATCGACGATGGCGGAGGAAAGATATTCCGTCGTGGCGCAGCCCTGGTCGAAATTCTTCGCCGCGATCACGCGCTCGATCAGCGCCTGCGGCATCGGCGCACCGGTTTCGTGATGCACGGCGAACCGCGAGAGAATTTCCGGCTGCTCCACCCAGTGCTCGTAGAGCTGCGAGGGGAATTCGACGAAATCGGTGGCGACGGAGGTGCCCGAGAGCAGCGGATAGGTCACGTTCGAAAGAAGGCCGTGCAGCGCGTGTCCGAATTCGTGGAACAGCGTGTGCGCGTCATCGAAGCTGAGCAGGTCCGGCTTGCCACCCTCGCTCTTCGAAAAGTTCGCGACGTTGATGATGATCGGCGAAACCTCGCCGTCGAGCCGCTCCTGGTCGCGCAATGACGTCATCCAGGCGCCGCTGCGCTTCGAGGAGCGCGCAAAATAGTCGCCGACGAAAAGCCCGACATGCTGCCCGTCCGCGGCCGTCACCTCGTAGACGCGCACGTCCGGATGATACGTGGCGAAGTCCGTCAAGCGCTTGAAAGTCAGGCCGAACAGCCGCCGCGCGACATAGAACGCCGCTTCGATCATGCGATCGAGCTGCAAGTACGGCTTGGTCTCGGCCTCGTCGAGATCGAAGCGCGCCTTGCGCAATTTCTCCGCATAATAGGTCCAGTCCCACGGCGCCAGCGCGAAGTTCGCGCCTTCCGCCTGCATGATCTTGCGCAGATCGTCGCGGTCGTGCAGCGCATGCGCGCGCGCCGGCCCCCAGACGGCGTCGAGCATGTCGCGCGCCGCGCCCGGCGTTTTCGCCATCGCGTCGTCCAGCCGATAGGCCGCGTGGTTGTCGTAGCCGAGCAGCGCCGCGCGCTCCTGGCGCAGCGCCACCATCTCTGCGATCAAACTCTTATTGTCGGTCTTGCCGCCGTTGTCGCCGCGCGCGGCGAAAGCGCGCCAAAGCTGCTCGCGCAGATCGCGGCGGCTGGAGAAGCGCAAGAACGGCTCGACGCTCGAGCGCGACAATGTGATGACGTATTTGCCATCGAGGCCGCGCTCCCGTGCCGCCGCCTGCGCCGCGTCGCGCACGAAACCCGGCAGGCCGGCGAGATCGTCTTCGCTTTCCAAGGTCAGCGTGAACGCCTGCTCGTCGGCGAGGACGTTCTGGCCGAAACTCGTGCCGAGCAGCGCCAGCCGCTCGTTGATCGCCGCAAGGCGCTTGCGCGCGTCCGCCGGGAGCGCGGCGCCGGAGCGCACGAACGCTGTGCGATAGCGCTCGAGCACGCGCTGCTGCTCGTCATTGAGACCGAGCGCGTCCCGGCGCGCATACAGCGCGTCGATACGGGCGAACAGCGCCTCATCCTGATAGATCTCGCTGGAATGCCGCGCGATCTGCGGCGAGATGTCCAAGTCGATCGCCTCCAGCGCGTCGTTGGTATGCGCGCCCGCGAGCACCCAGAACACGGAGCCGACACGCGAAAGCTCCCGCCCGCTTCGCTCCAGCGCATCGATCGTGTTCGAGAATGTCGGCGCCTCGGCGTTGGCGCCGATCGCCGCCACGGCTTCGCGCTGCCCCTCCAGCGCCCGCTTGAACGCCGGCGGGAAATGCTCAGGCTTGATCGCATCGAACGGCGGCAGACCGAACCGTGTCGTCCAATCGCCGGCAAAAGGATTGCCGTTCTCCAGCTTCGATACCGTCATGCGAACCCGCTCCAATCAAATCCACCGGCTCGGCGCCGATCGCCGCGGAATTGCACGGCAATTTAAGCTCTCTTAACGCATCGGGCGCACGCTTCGTGAAGCTGCGCGCGATTCCGGCCGCCGACGCCAACTCGTCGGTCCTTAGCGGGATAGCCAAAGGCCGGCCACTTTTTTCTTGCCGCTTCAGCGGACCGCCGCCTTGCGGCCTGCTCCGTTGACTCCCGCCGAGACAGCCGCAAACTGCTGCCCGTCGTCCTGAGGCGCGCGCATGCAGAGCGGGCCTCGAAGGACGGACGCTTCGTGGGCCGTCGCCCTTCGAGGCTCGCGGCGAGTGCCGCGCGCACCTGAGGATGACGGATCATGGCGCGATCGCTCTCTGCTCAGCGCGCTCATCTCCATGTTCGAGGACCTTTACGATGCGCATTGCCGTCGGCGGCTTCATGCACGAGACGAATACCTTCGTCGCGCGGCCGACCGCCTGGGAGGACTTCGTGCGCGCCGGACCGTGGCCGACGGTCACCGAGGGCGCGCCGATCCTGAGCACCTTTCGCGGCATCAATCTCGCGATAGCCCACTTCATGGACGCGGCGGAAAAGGCCGGGCACGAGATGGTGCCGCTCGCCTGGGGCGCGGCGCAGCCCTCCGGTTGCGTCACCGACGACGCGTTCGAGCGTATGTCCAGGATGATCGTCGACGGCCTCAAGCACGAGAAGCCGGACGCCGTCTTCCTCGAGCTGCACGGGGCGATGGTGACGCAATCGCTGGAGGACGGTGAAGGCGAATTGCTGCGCCGCGTACGCGCGGTCGTCGGTCCGGACATACCGATCCTCGCCTCGCTCGATCTGCACGCCAACGTCACCGAGGCGATGGTCGCCAACGCCGACTTCTTCTCCTCGTACCGCACCTATCCGCATGTCGACTGGGGCGCTTCGGGCGGGCGCTGCGCGCAATGGCTTGACCGCGTCGTCGCCTGGAAGAGGCCGGCGCGCGCCTGGCGGCAACTTCCCTTCCTCATCCCGATCACGTCCGGCTGCACCTATATCGAGCCGTCGGGCGGGCTCTACCGGCTTCTGGAGACGATCGAGAAGGAAACCGGCGTCCACATGTCGCTCAACATGGGCTTTCCGCCCGCCGACATCCACGACGTCGGCCCGAGCGTCATCGCCTACGGCGAGGACCAGAAGGCGGTCGATGCCGCCGCCGACCGTTTGCGCGACGCCGTCCTCGCCGCCGAGCCGGACTTCGCCGCGCATCGCCCGCTGCCGGCGGCCGAAGCGGTCGCGGAAGCGCTGACCGTCGCCCGCACCGCGAAGCGGCCCGTCGTCATCTCCGATACGCAGGACAATCCCGGCGCCGGCGCGCCCTCCAACACCACCGGCCTCATCGCCGAGCTTCTCAGGCAGAAGGCGCGGGGCGCGATCGTCGGCATCATGCACGACGAGAAGGCGGCGGCGCAGGCGCACGCGCGCGGCGTCGGCGCGAGCGTCGACAGTCTCGGCGGCGGCGGAGAAGGCCCGGGGCAGGAGCCGTTGCCCGGCCCGTGGCGGATCGTCGCGGTCAGCGACGGCACCTTCAAGGGCACCTCGCCGATGCTGCGCGCCCCGATCACCCAAATGGGACCGACGGCCCTGCTGTCGCAGGACGGCGTCGACGTCCTCGTCGCCACCATCCGGCAGCAGCCGGTGCATCGGGAGGTGTTCACGCACCTGGGCGCGGACCTGGGCGCCGGTCTCGGCGCGCGGCCGATCATCGCGCTGAAAAGCTCGGTGCATTTCCGCTCCGCCTACCAGGAGATTGCGGAGAAGGTGATCGTCTGCCTGGCGCCGGGCGTGAACCTGGAGGATCCGGCGAGCTTCCGCTTCACGCGCGTCCGTCCGGGAATCCGCGTACGGCCGGGGGGATGAGCATTGGCGCGATCGCCTGCGTCACAGATTCCTACCCTCATCCCGCGGTGCCCGCGCACGGCGGGGCCTCGAAGCACGGCCAGGGGCACGGCCGTGCTTCGAGACGCATCGCTTCGCGATGCTCCTCAGGATGAGGCCGGGGGTGGAGGCTCCGGCACGGAAGTCTCCGCGGCGCGGCACCACGCCCCTTGATCCCGTCGCCCGTTTCGGAGAGATTGCGCCGCATGAGCACGCCCCAGCCGAGCACGTCGACGTCGAGCCGCCCCAAGCGCATCAATTGGGTGCATGTCTCGACCGTGGTAAGCGCCGTGATCCTGATTGCGGCGGAAGTGTTCGGCGGCACGTTCGCCGCCGGCTGGGCGTTTGCGATTCTGTTCGGTTTTGGCGATTACGCCCATTGGATTCTGCAAGCCATCTTCTTCAGCCTCGGCATGCTGGTGATGGCCGCCTTCGTGCGTTCGGCGCGACGCGTCGAGCCTTTCACGACGCAGGATTGACCGCCGCGCCGGCAAAAAAATCTTAATGCCGCGCTAAGCGGAACTTTTCCGAGCTAAAATTTTTTTCAAGCTCAAGAAACTCTTGCACTGCAAATTCAAATCGCTTATCTGCCCGCTTGCCCAAATTCGCACGTGCCTGTGGTCGCGTGTCGGTCGGTAGGTATCCGGACAAGAGGCCGGACAGCCGCCAAGGATCAGAGCCTTCGGGTTTTGTTGTCCTTGCAACCGTGACCGGCAGCCGGAGGCGAAACCGGCGCACCTCGCTCTCAACGAGGGACGCGGCTTAAAGCAACGACGGAGCGGGCTTTTTTGGTCTCGTTGACCCTCCAAAGGTCAACACCGAAGAGGCTTGTCCATCTTTGCCGGGCGTGCGGAACGGGACATCCCGCTCCAATCCAAGGCAGCATCGCCGGGCGAAGAGCCCTTCGCGCCTTCCGTGTCTCCATCGCACGGCCGCACGAAGCCTCCTCATCCGCTGACGCCGGACGGCGCCGCGCAAGCGCACCGTCTGAACTTCAATCCGGGCCACGCCGGCCCATTGAACTTGGGTTAGGAGCGCATCTCATGACCGAGCGCATCCAGGATTTCCTGCGCAACCGCCGCCAAGACGGGTTGGACAACGGGCCCTGCCTCGTCGTCGACCTCGCCGTCGTGCGCGAGAACTTCCAGACCTTCGCAAAGGCGCTGCCGGACAGCCGGGTGTTCTATGCCGTCAAGGCGAACCCCGCGCCGGAGGTGTTGAGCCTGCTCGCCTCGCTCGGCTCCTGCTTCGACACCGCCTCGGTCGCCGAGATCGAGATGGTGCTCGCGGCCGGCGCGACGGCGGATCGCATCTCCTTCGGCAACACGATCAAGAAGGAGCGTGACATCGCGCGCGCCTACGCGCTCGGCGTCCGCTTGTTCGCGGTCGACTGCCAAGCCGAGGTGGAGAAGGTCGCGCGCGTCGCGCCCCGGGCCAAGGTCTTCTGCCGCTTCCTGTTCGACTGCGTCGGCGCCGACTGGCCGCTGTCGCGCAAGTTCGGCTGCGACCCGGCGATGGCGATCGACGTGCTCGAGCACGCGCACCGGCTCGGCCTCGAGCCCTACGGCGTGTCGTTCCATGTCGGCTCGCAGCAGGGCCGCACGCAGGCTTGGGACGAGGCGCTGAAGTCGGCCGCCGCGATCTTCCGCGGCTGCGCCGAGCGCGGCATCACGCTCTCGATGGTCAATCTCGGCGGCGGCTTCCCGACCAAGTATCTGAAGGAAGTGCCGGCGGTGAAGGCTTACGGGCGCTCGATCTTCCGCGCGCTGCGCAAGCACTTCGGCAACCGCATCCCGGACACCATCATCGAGCCGGGCCGCGGCATGGTCGGCAACGCCGGCGTGATCGAGGCGGAAGTCGTGCTCGTCTCGAAGAAGAGCGAGAGCGACGACGTGCGCTGGGTCTATCTCGACATCGGCAAGTTCGGCGGCCTCGCCGAGACGATGGACGAGGCGATCCGCTACCCGATCCGCACGCCGCGCGACGGCGCGGAGGTCGGTCCCTGCGTGCTCGCAGGCCCGACCTGCGACTCGGCGGATGTGATGTACGAGAAGGTGCCCTACGATCTCCCGGTCAGCCTGGAGATCGGCGACAAGGTGCTGATCGAAGGCACCGGCGCCTACACCGCGACCTACTCCGCGGTCGCCTTCAACGGCCTCCCGCCGCTGAAGACGTATCACATCTAGGCGGCGCCATCCCTCCCCGGAGGGGAGGGTGGACGCGCGCGAAAGCGCGCGGCCGGGTGGGGTTGAGCTGCCAAGACTCCCCACCCGACTTCTCGTTCGCTCCCGCTCACTCGAAGCCACCCTCCCCTGCGGGGAGGGAGAGAGGTCATTGCCATGGCCACGATCCGTCACGAACGCTCGACCGACATCGCGGCGCGCGAGCGGCTGCTCGATGCCGCGCTCGGCCCCACGCGCCGCGCCAAGGCGTCCGAGCGCGTGCGCGAAGGCCGCTTCGCCGCCGACGGCTTGTCGTTCTCGGCGTTCGAGCGCGGCCGCCTCGTCGGCACCGTGCGCCTATGGAACGTCGCGGCGGGGCCGGGCCGGCCGGCGCTCCTCCTCGGCCCGCTCGCGGTCGCGCCGGAAGCGCGCGGCCGCGGCATCGGCGCGCAACTGATGGCGCGTGCGCTGCGCGAGGCGCGGCGGCTGGGTCATCGCGCCGTCATCCTGGTGGGCGATGAGCCGTATTATGGCCGCTTCGGCTTCAGCACGGCGAAAACCGGCGGCCTGCGGCTCGCCGGCCCGTACGAACAGCATCGCCTGCTTGCGGTTGAACTGGTCGCGGGCGCGCTCGACCGCGCCAGCGGCCTCGTTCGCGGCACCGGCGAGAAGCTGCCGCGCGGGCTGCCCGACTTTCTCATGGGGACAGTGCGGGCCGCCCTTCCCGCCGCCGCCTGAGACCGCGCTAAAACACAAACCCGGACGCCTCGGCCGCCGAGGCGTCCGGCCCGTGCCCGCTGGCCCGCCAACCGGAGTTTTCTAACATGACCGACTGGCCCGTCCACGCCCAGTTCAAAGGCCCCATCGTCATGCTCGGCTTCGGGTCGATCGGGCGGGGCACCTTGCCGTTGCTCGAGCGCCATCTCGACTTCGACCGCACGAAATTCACCGTCGTCGCGCCCGACGACAGTGGCCGCGCATTGCTCGACGAACGCGGGCTGCGCTTCGTCAAGCAGGCGGTCACCCAAGAGAACTATCGCGACCTTCTGACGCCGCTGCTCTCCGGCGGGCCGGGGCGCGGCATGATCGTGAACCTTTCGGTCGATACCTCGTCGGCCGCTCTCATTGCCTTCGCCAAGGAGATCGACGCGTTCTACATCGACACCGTCGCGGAGCCGTGGCCGGGCGTCTACACCGACCGCTCGCTCTCGATCTCGCAGCGCTCGAACTACGCCCTGCGCGAGGGCGTGCTCGACGTACGCCGCAAGCAGCCGGGCGGCGTCACCGCCGTGAACTGCTGCGGGGCCAATCCCGGCATGGTCTCATGGCTGGTCAAGCAGGCGCTGCTTAACGTCGCCCGCGATGTCGGCCTCACATTCAAGGAACCGACGGACCGCGCCGGCTGGGCGCGGCTGATGCGCGACGCCGGCGTCAAGGGCATTCACATCGCCGAGCGCGACACGCAGCGCGCCCGCAACCCGCGGCCGCGCAACAAGTTCGTCAACACCTGGTCGGTCGAGGGCTTCATCGCCGAAGGCCTGCAGCCCTCCGAGCTCGGCTGGGGCACGCACGAGAAGACGATCCCCGCCAACGGATCACGACACGACTTCGGCTGCGACGCCGCGATCTATCTCGCGCAGCCGGGCGCTGGAACGCGCGTGCGCTCGTGGACGCCGACGGCGCAGGCGCAGCATGCCTGGATGATCACGCACAACGAATCGATCTCGATCGCCGATTTCTTCACGCTGCGCGAGAACGGCCAGGTCGTTTATCGTCCGACCTGCCACTACGCCTACCATCCCTGCGACGACGCCGTGCTTTCTCTGCACGAGATGGCGGGCGCGCAATGGCAGGCGCAGCCGACATGGCACATCCTCTCCGAGGACGAGATCGTCGACGGCGTCGACGAGCTCGGCGTGCTGCTCTACGGGCACGCAAAGAACGCCTATTGGTACGGCTCGCGGCTCTCGATCGAGGAGACGCGGCGCATCGCGCCGTATCAGAACGCCACTGGCCTGCAGGTGACCTCGGCAGTGCTCGCCGGCATCGTGTGGATGCTGGAGAATCCCGACCGCGGGCTCGTCGAGGCCGACGAACTGGATTTCAAGCGCTGCCTCGAAGTGCAGCGGCCGTATCTCGGCGAGGTGTTCGGCGAATACACCGACTGGACGCCGCTCAAGCATCGCGGCGAACTGTTTCCGGAGGACATCGACACCGCCGATCCATGGCAGTTCACCAACGTGCTGGTGAAGTGAGATCGTCATTCCGCGCCTTCTTTTCACCTCTCCCTAGGGAGAGGTGAAGGTCCGAAGGCGACTAAGCCGGGCGATCCACCTACAGCGTCAGCAGGCCGGCCGCGCCGTTCTCCGTGCCGAAGGCCAGCACGTCACCCTTCCCGCTCCAGCCGAGCGCCGAGACCGGCGCGCCGTCAGGCTTGCGGACCAGAATCTCGGCGCCGTCTTCGGTGCGCACCAGCAGGACCATGCCGTCGACGAAGCCGACGGCGGTGATCTCGTGCTTCGGATGGCTGGCGACGGCCGAGACGCGCAGTTCGCGCGGCGCCAGCATGCGCGGCGCCTTCCCCATCGGCCCGTCCTTGCCCTGAAACGGCCAGAGAATAAGCTGCTCGGAGCCGGAGCTTGCGAGCCACTTGCCGCCGACACTCCAGTCGAGCGAACGCACCTTCGCCGTATAGCCCGACATGCGCATGTGCTTGCGATCTTCCAACCGCCAGCCGTGCAGCATCGGCTCCTGCATCGTCGTGATGATGAACTTGCCGTCGGGGCTGAAGCAAACGGAGAGATGCGAGCCCTTCCAGTCGAGAACGTCCGGCGCGGCGTCGGTCTCCGGAAACCAGAGCGATACGCCGTTATAGTGTGCGACGGCGAGCCGGAAACCTTTCGGCGCGAAGCTGAGCCCGCCGGCGCTGGAGGCGAGTTCGAGCGTTTTCTCCTCGCCCTTCGGCTTGCGCACCGTCACCGTCTTGCCGCAGGCCCAGGCGACGGCGCCGTTGCGGGCCAGCGCGACGTGGTCGATCCATCGCCGCTTCGGGTCCGTCGCGATCGTCTCCGTGACGCCCGCCGCATCCGTCGCGACCAGTGTTCCGTCGTCTCCGCCGGTGACGACACGCCGCTCGTCCGCCGCGGCGGCAAGGATGCCGCCGGCATGCGCGGCAACGCGCGCGGGTGCGGCCGTGCCGCCCGTATCGGCGAGAAGCAGCGCCTCCTCGCCGAGCACGAAAACGGCGGTCGCGCCAAGGAAACACACATCGACGATAGACGTGTCCGCCTCGACCGGGCGCACCTTGTCCACGATCGAGGCCGAGCCGGTTTCAAGCGACATAGGTGACGACCTTGGCCGCGCCGATGCGCATCAGCCGATCTTGTACATCGCGTGGCTGCGATTGTGCGTGAAGGGGCGTACCTCGCCGGGCCAGCGGCCGGCTTCGACAGCGCTCGCCCATTCCTTGCTGGAGACGACGTCCGGGCTCTCCAATTCGTAGATCGCGATGTATTTCGCCGCCGAATGCGTCTTCTTGTCCAGCTTGCCGCCCATGGCGAAATTGAAGTCCGTGCCGGCCGCGCGGGTCACGTTGTAGACGCCGGGCACCTTCTTCAGCAGCGGAACGTGCTCCTGGTCGTAAACCTCGTTGAACAAGGCCTCCTTCGCCGGATCGACATCCATGCTCACGACGAAAAGGTACTTGGCCTGACCTGACATGCGGATTCTCCTGTGGGTTGAGCAGCGAAGGCGCGCCGGCGCGCCCGGCGGCACCATACCTGCGACGCTTGGCCGGCGGCGTCAACCGGCCGGCGTGGCGGGAGCGCGCGGGCTACGCCGCCGCCTTCTGCTTGCCTGGCGCGAACCGCCCGTAGAAAGTCTCGTTCTTGGCCGCCATGTCGATGAGAAGCTTCGGCGGCTTGAAGCGCGGTCCGTATTTTTTCGCCAGCGCCTTGCACAGCGCGACGAAGGCGGGCGTTCCCATCATGTCGATATACGAGAGCGTGCCGCCGGTGAACGGCGCGAAGCCGAAGCCGAGGATCGAGCCGACGTCCGCCTCGCGCACGTCGGTGATGACGCCGTCTTCCACGGTGCGCGCCGCTTCCACCGCCTGCACGACGAGCAGGCGGTGCTTGAGTTCCTCGATCAGCGCGACATCGCCGGCGTCGATCTCGTCGACCGTCATCGGCTTTTCCTGCAACGCCTTCAGTCCCGGCCACAGCCGCTTCGGCCCATTCTCCGGATAGTCGTAGAAGCCCTTTCGGTTCTTGCGCCCGAGGCGGCCCTGCTTCTCCACCATCTCGATCAGCAGCGCCTTGTGCTTCTGATCGATCGCCTGCGGCCCCATGTCCGCCTCGGTGGCTTTGAGAATCTTGAGACCGAGATCGAGCGCCACCTCGTCGTTGAGCGAAAGCGGGCCGACCGGCATGCCGGCCATCTTGGCGGCGTTCTCGATCATCGCCGGCGGCACGCCCTCGATGAGCATGT
>JBDHSU010000057.1:0-24052 GCA_039808325.1 Variibacter sp.
ATCGCAGGCGACCTTGGCCATGTGCGTCTCATCCCCTGGGTGGTCATCGCCTATCTGATCGCCAGCACATTGATGGCGCCGGTCTACGGACGCCTCGGCGATATCGTCGGCCGCCGGCGCATGCTCATGGTGGCGCTTGTCGTCTTCATGACCGGAGCACTCGTATGCGCGGTCGCACCGCGTTTCGAAATCCTCATCGCGGCGCGCGCGCTGCAAGGGCTGGGCGCGGGCGGGCTCATGACGCTGTCGCACGCTTTGATCGGAGACGCCGTCCCTTTACGCGAACGCGGCCGCTATCAAGGCTATCTCGGAACGGTGATGGTGTCGGCGACGACCTTCGGCCCCGTCGCCGGCAGTTTCGTTTCGGAAGCCTTCGGCTGGCGCGCGGTCTTCTTGACGACGCCACCGTTCGCATTGCTCGCCTTCGCGCTGGCTTTTCGCCTGCCAGACCAGCGCGATGCCGAAGATACGCAGAAATCTTTCGACTTCCGCGGCCTTCTGCTTTTCACGCTGACCATCGTGCCGCTTCTGGTCGGATTGCAATTCGTTCCCTTGCCGGGACGGGAGGGCACGAACGTGGCTTTCCTGATGCTTGGCATCGCGGCGGCCGCGCTGGTCTTGCTGTGGTTCAACGAGCGTAGCGCGCCGGCGCCGCTCTTCCCCCGAACCCTTCTCGGCCAGGCCGCCATTTGGCGGTGCGCCCTCGTCGCCGCGTTTTATGGCGGCGCATTCGTCTCGCTCGTCACGTTCACCCCGATCTTTCTACGCGCCGCGCGCGGTTTTTCACCCTCGGAAGTGACCGTGCTGCTTTTCACATTGACGGGCGGCGCCGGCGTCGGCTCGTTCCTGAGCGGCCGAATGGTGACGCGCACCGGCCGCACGATGCTCTTTCCCTCGTTGGCGATGACGGGCGTCGCCATTGGCGCGCTCTTTCTGGCACAGACGTTCTCGGGGCTGGACCGTATCGCCCTGCAGTGTCTTTACGCTTTCCTCGCTCTCTGCTTCGGGTCGGTGATGGGCGTATTGCAGGTGAACGTTCAATACGTCGCCGGGACGCAAGGCCGCGGCGCGGCGTCCGGCATGGTTCAGTTCTCGCGTTCGCTCGGCGCCGCCACGGGCACCGTGATCGTCGGCAGCGCGCTCTTCTCGGCTTTGCCGGCGGCGGACCCGACGATGCTGTCATCCTTTCGTGTCCTTCTGGAACGAGGCCCCGAAATCCTGTCAACGCTGTCGCTCGCGACACGCGAACAGTTGATGACGGCGGTATCGACGGGTTTCCGCAACGCCTTTGTCGTCGTCGCGCTGCTTGCGGGCGCCTCCGCGGCGGCGGCCTGGGCAACGCCGGTGCGGCGCATCTGGCAGGACAAGCCCTTGCAAGGATAGCGCGGCCCGGCGCAGCGGGCGGCGAGACGCCCGCCCGACGCTCATTTCATCATTTCGCAGCCCAGCCGCTCGAGCGCCGCGTCGACCCAACTGCGATCGCTCTTCCCGGCGGCGATATCAGCCATCTGCTTCTCTTCCGCAGCGTGTTTGTCCTTCGTCGCCTTGTAAACCGTTTCGACGCCATCGAACGGCACGCACAGCAGGCCGTCATCGTCGCCGATCACGAGATCGCCGGGCTCGATCACCATGCCGTCGATCGCGATGGGCACGTTGATCTCGCCGGGACCGTCCTTGTACGGGCCGCGATGCGTGACGCCGGCGGCATAGACAGGAAATTCGCCGGCGCGGATCGCGGCGAGGTCGCGCACGGCGCCATTGATGACGACGCCGCCAAGCCCCTTCTTCTCCGCGTAGGAGAGCATCAGTTCGCCGACGATCGCGTTGGTGAGGTCGCCGCCGGCGTCAACCACGACGACGTCGCCGGCCTGCGCAAGGTCGAGCGCCTTGTGCACCATGAGGTTATCGCCGGGCCGCGTCTTCACCGTGAAAGCAGGCCCGCTCATATAGCCGCCCGCATGCAGCGGCCGCAGCCGCGCGCCGCCGGCGGCCGCGCGTGACATCATGTCCGAGACGTTGGCGACCGGCAGGCCGCGATACTGCGCCACCCATTTGGCGTCCACGGCGCGCCGTCGCGGAAAGATGCGAAATCCGATCGTCATGAGAAACTCCCAGCCTTATATCGCTTTTGCGATTACAGCCCCTATTATCACGCTGGGCGGGGCATTCCACACGCCGCGTCGGAAATCGACGCATGAGGATCGAACATATGGCGAAGTACGACCTCTTCATCGGCAACAAGAATTACTCCTCGTGGTCGTTGCGCCCCTGGGTGCTGATGACGGAGCGCGCGATCGCGTTCAACGAGCGCCTGGAGCGTTTCGGCGGCGACAACTGGAAGACATTCCGCGCCTTCTCGCCGACCGGGCGGGTACCTGTCCTGCACGACGGTGACACGGTCGTTTGGGAGACCCCTGCCATCATGGAATATCTCGCCGAGCGCCACGACGGCGTATGGCCGGCCGACGCCGCGGCGCGCGCCTGGGCGCGCTGCGCCGCATCCGAGATGCATGCCGGTTTCAATACGCTGCGCGATCGCTGCACGATGAATATCGGCGTGCGCATCCGCATCGACGACATGTCGGACCGCTTGCGCCGCGACATCGACCGGGTGAGCGAGCTTTGGAGCGAAGGGCTTTCCCGCTTCGGCGGACCGTTCCTCGCCGGCGCCGCGTTCACGGCGGTGGACGCGTTCTTCGCACCGGTGGCGTTCCGCATCCAGACCTACGGTCTGGTGCTTGACGACGCGCCGGCCGCCTATGCCGCGCGACTTCTCAATCGCCCCTCCATGCAGGCGTGGGAAGCGGCGGCGCTGGCGGAAACCTTCCGTGACCCGGCGCACGAAGCCGAACTCAAGCAGATGGGCACCTTGCTCGAAGACCGCCGCGCTTAATTCGCCGCAACTGTACGCTTTGCATTAACGGCAAAAAGATATTCGAACCCTATAAGTCCGCGTGCGGCCGTGCGGGTTGCTGCGGCTTGGGGCTGATCATGCATAGCCGGCGTTGGTTCTGTTCGTGTGTCGGCGCAACGGTCGCGGCGGGCTTCACCGCAGCCCGCGCGACGGCGGAGCCCGCCGCATGCGCCGTGCTCACGCGCGCGACGCAGAGCGCGGTCGATCCGGATGCGGCGATCGCGCGGCTCAGGGAAGGCAATGCACGCTTCGTATCGGGCGAGATGATCCATTGCGATCTGCGCGCGCAGGTGCGCGCGACCGCGCGCGGACAAGCGCCGTTCGCCGCCATCGTCGGCTGCATCGATTCCCGCGTGCCGCCCGAATTCGTATTCGACCAGCGCATCGGCGACATCTTTTGCGCGCGCATCGCCGGCAATTTCGTCAATACCGACATTATCGGCAGCCTGGAATTCGCGGCCCACGTGACGGGCGCCCGCGCCATCGTCGTCCTCGGTCACTCCGAATGCGGTGCGATCAAAGGCGCCATCGACGACGTCCGTCTCGGCAATCTCACCGCGATGCTCGCCAACATCCGCCCGGCCGTGAGCGCGGCCAAGACGGATGGCGAGCGCACATCAAAGAATGCCGCTTTCGTGCAGGCCGTCGCCGAGTCGAACGCCGCCATGGCGGCGGCGATGCTCACCGAGAAAAGCGAAATCCTCAAAGGGTTGGTCGCGGACAAGAAGTTGCGCATCGCGGCGGCGATGCACGACGTCGCCACAGGGAAGATTCACTTCCTTTGAGGTTGGCGCGGCCGCGTTCAGGCGCGGCCGACACCCCTGCCCTTCATCGCCGCGCCGATCTCATCGAGCACGGCGGGATCGTCGATCGTCGCCGGCATCTTCCACTCCTCGCCGTCGGCGATCTTCTTCATCGTGCCGCGCAGAATCTTGCCGGAGCGCGTCTTCGGCAGCCGCGCGACGGTCAGCGCCAGCTTGAACGCGGCGACCGGGCCGATCTTCTCACGCACCAGCGCGACGATCTCGCGCTCGATTTCGCTCGCGTCGCGCGTCACCCCAGCCTTGAGCACCACGAAGCCACAAGGAACCTCGCCCTTCAGCGCGTCGGCGATGCCGATGACCGCGCATTCGGCAACGTCCGGATGGCCGGAGAGGACTTCCTCCATGCCGCCGGTCGAAAGACGATGGCCGGCGACATTGATGATGTCATCGGTGCGCCCCATGATGAAGAGATAGCCGTCCTCGTCCTTGTAGCCGGCGTCCGCCGTCTTGTAGTAGCCGGGGAACTCGGCGAGATAGCTCTCCTTGAAGCGGGCGTCGTCGTTCCACAAGGTCGGCAGGCAGGCGGGCGGCATCGGCAGCTTGATGACGATCGATCCCATCGTATTCGCCGGCAGCTCCTTCGCCGCCTCGTCGACGACGCGCACGTCGTAGCCCGGCATCGCGACGGTCGGCGAGCCGTACTTCACCGGCAGCGCTCCGAGCCCCATCGGATTGCCGGCGATACCCCAGCCGGTTTCCGTCTGCCACCAGTGATCGATCACCGGCACCCTCAGTAGATTCTCCGCCCACTTGATCGTGTCCGGATCGGCGCGCTCGCCGGCGAGGAACAAAGTGCGGAACTTCGTGAGCCGGTGCGGGCGCAAAAGCGCGCCTTGGGGATCCTCCTTCTTCACCGCGCGGAACGCCGTCGGCGCGGTGAACATCGCGACCGCGTCGTGTTCCGCGATCACGCGCCAGAACGCGCCGGCGTCGGGAGTGCCGACCGGCTTGCCCTCGTAGAGGATCGAGGTCGCCCCGTAGAACAGCGGCGCGTAGACGATGTAGCTGTGGCCGACCACCCAGCCGATGTCGGAAGCGCAAAACCACGTCTCGCCGGGCTTGACGCCGTAGAGGCCGTGCATCGACCAATAGAGCGCGACCATATGGCCGCCGTTGTCGCGCACCACGCCCTTCGGAATGCCGGTCGTACCCGACGTATAGAGGATGTAGAGCGGATCGGTCGCCTTGACCGGAACGCACGGCGCGCTTTTCCCGGCCGCGAGCGCGGCGCTGCGCAGCGCCGCCCAGTCGTGATCGCGCCCCGCCGTCAGCGCCGCCTCGCATTGCGGCCGCTGTAGCAGGATGCAGGCTTCCGGCTTCGCTTTCGCGAGATCGATCGCGGCGTCGAGCAGTGGCTTGTACGGCACGATGCGGCTCGCCTCGATGCCGCAGCTCGCGGTCAGGATCAGCTTCGGCTTGGCGTCATCGATGCGCGTCGCAAGCTCGCGCGCGGCGAAGCCGCCGAACACAACGGAGTGTATCGCGCCGATGCGGGCGCAGGCATACATTGCGACCACGGCTTCCGGCACCATGGGCATGTAGATGATGACGCGGTCGCCTTTCGTGACGCCGAGGTCCTGGAGCACGGCGGCGAACGCCGTGACCTCCTTCAGAAGCGCGGCATAGCTGATGCGACGCACGGTCTTGGTGACCGGCGAATCGTAGACGATCGCGGTCTGCTCGCCGCGGCCGGCGGCGACATGGCGGTCGATGCCGTTGTGGCAGGTGTTGCAGACGCCGTCGGTGAACCAGCGGCCGTAAATCCCCGCCTTCGGATCGAAGATCGTCTTCGGCGTCTCGTACCAGTCGATCGCCCGCGCCGCTTCCCCCCAGAAGCCTTCCGGGTCGCGCTGCGCGCGGGCATAGACTTCAGGATAGTGGCTGGCGCGGGCATCCATGGCGATCCTCCGGACCTTCATTTTCAGCCCCCTGCTCCGAATGGCAAGCCGCCGCGCCTGATCATTTCGGGTAGACCGAAGAATTGTCGTCCCCGCGAGTGCATGGTGTCCCGCCATGCGCCGGGCCCTCTTGCGCAAAGCGATGGGCGCTGAAATGGATGCCACCCGCACCGTCCATTCCTGCCGGCCCCAATGATTAGCGATCCTTTTTTCTACGTCTTCGCCGTCCCGGCGGTCATCCTGCTCGGCCTGTCGAAAGGCGGCTTCGCGGGCGTGGGCACGGCGTCGACCCCGCTCCTGGCGCTCTATATCCCTCCGCTCGAGGCGGCGGCGCTGATCCTGCCGGTCCTGATGACGCAGGATGCGATCTCCGTCTGGTGGTACCGCCGCGACTGGGATGCCTGGAATCTCAAGGTCATGCTTCCGGGCGCTCTGGCGGGAATGGGGCTCGCCTGGGCCCTGGCCGCACGGATCACCGAAAATGACGTCCGCCTCATCGTCGGAGCCATCGGGGTAGCGTTCTGCCTACAGGCTTACTTTCGCCGCGCGCTGACCGAGCCGGCGCGCAAGACCATCGCGAGCGGCCTGTTCTGGGGCACGATGTCGGGCTTCACCTCGTTCATGTCGCAGGCGGGCGGCCCGCCGTTCCAGGTGCATGTGCTGCCGCAACGGCTGGAGAAGCTGAAGCTGGTCGGCACCACGGCTCTCTTCTTTGCCGTGGTCAACGCGCTGAAGATCGGGCCGTATTTCGCGCTCGGCCAGTTCTCGACGCAGAACTTCGCGACCTCCCTGGCGCTGCTGCCGGTTGCGGTCATCGCCAATTTCTGCGGCATTTGGCTCGTCGCGCGCACGCCGACCGGCATTTTCTATCGCATCGCCTATGTGCTGGTGTTCCTGATCTCGCTCGCGCTGCTGGCGCGCGGCCTGCGCGCCTTGCTATGACGGCCGCTCCGGCAAGAACGTGTTAGCACTATTCCACAGCAAGGGTGTCGCCGCGTCGCGCGCGGGCTATACTTCCCTCGGTTTCGCCTGAGCTGGGGACAATCGTGCGCAAGCAAACCGTCGCAATCCTGGCCATCCTCGCTCTTTCGGCGTGCAAGGAGGAGGCTCCCCCGCAGGCGCAAATCCGGCCTGTTCGCACGCTCGTGGTCAAGCACACGACCGCCGGGCAGACGATCAGCCTCACCGGACAAGTGCAGGCGCAAGATCAGGTCAATCTTGCCTTCCGGATCAACGGCCGCCTGATCGAACGCACCGTCTCGGTCGGCGACCGCGTGTCGCCGGGACAGGTCGTCGCGCGCCTGGAATCGCAGGATGCGCGCAACGCCTTGCGCTCCGCCGAGGCCGATCTCTCCGCCGCGCAAGCCGCCCTGACCAATGCGCAAGGGGTTGAGGACCGCCAGAAGCAGTTGCTCGACAAGGGCTTCACGACGCGCTCGCAATACGATCAGGCGCTGCAGCAATTGCAGACCGCGCAAGCCCAGACGGCCTCCGCCGAGGCGCGGCTGCGCAACGCGCAGGACAACCTCTCCTACACGGAACTCAAATCGGACGTCGCCGGCGTGGTCACCGCCAAAGGCGCCGAACCGGGCGAGGTCGTACAAGCCGGAAAGATGATCCTGCAGGTCGCGCGCGACGGCGGCCGCGACGCCGTCTTCAATGTCCCCGCTCAGATGATCCGCAACGCGCCGAAGGATCCGATGGTCACGGTCGCGCTGTCGGACGATCCGCGCATCACCACCAATGGGCGCGTACGCGAAGTCGCGCCGCAGGCCGATCCGACGACCGGAACCTATGAGGTGAAGATTCACCTCGACAACCCGCCGCCGGCAATGCGCCTCGGCGCGACCGTGGTCGGCAGCATGACCATCGACAGCGGCGCCGTCGTGGTGCTGCCGGGCACGTCCTTGATCCAAGCCGACGGCAAAGCCGCCGTATGGGTCGTCGACCCCGCCAGTAAGACCGTGGCGCAGCGCCCGGTCACGCTGCTGCGCTACGGCCCGGGCAGCGCCATCGTTTCCGATGGCCTCAAGGATGGAGACATCGTCGTGACGGCGGGGGTGCACGCGCTCCGGCCCGGTCAGGAAGTGCGATTGTTGCAGACGACCGCGGACAACCAGAAATGACGGAGCGATTCAACGTCTCCGACTGGGCGTTGCGCCATCGCTCTTTCGTCTGGTTCCTCGTCATCATCATCCTGGCGGCGGGCGCCTTCTCGTTCCAGCGGCTCGGGCGCAACGAAGACCCCGCCTTCACGATCAAAACCATGGTCGTGCAGGTGATGTGGCCGGGCGCCAGCATCACCGATACGCTGCAGCAGATCACCGACCGCCTCGAACGCAAGCTCGAGGAGACGCCCGGCCTCGACTATCTCAAGAGCTACACGGTCCCGGGCACCGCCACCGTCTTCGTCAATCTGCGCGGCGACGTGCACGGCCGCGACGTCGCCGACACCTGGTATCAGGTGCGCAAGAAGATCAACGACATCCGCCAGAATTTGCCGCAAGGCATTCACGGGCCATTCTTCAACGATGAATTCGGCGATACCTACGGCATCATCTACGGCTTCACCGCCGATGGCTTTTCGCAGCGGGAACTGCGCGATCATGTCGAAACGATACGCACGCGCCTCCTTAGCGTGCCGGACGTCTCCAAGATCGAGCTGATCGGAACGCAGGACGAGAAGATCTTCGTCGAGTTCTCCATCCGCAAGCTGGCGGGGCTGCGCCTCGACCGGCAGGCGCTGATCGCGGCCCTGCAGGCGCAAAACGCCATCGCGCCGGCGGGTGTCATCCAGTCGTCCGAGGAGAAGGTGCGCGTCGAAATCAGCGGCGCGTTCCAGTCGGAAGAAGATTTGCGCCGCGTCAACTTCGTCGCCAACGGCCAGATCTTCCGCCTCGCCGACGTCGCCACCGTCAAGCGCGGTTACGCGGACCCGCCGCAGCCGATGTTCCGCGTCAACGGCGTGCCGGCGATCGGCATCGGCATCGCGATGCGAGCGGGCGGCGACGTGCTGGCGCTCGGACGCAACATCGAAGCGGCGATGCGCGATATCACGCGCGATCTGCCCATAGGGATCGAACCGCATCTCGTCGCCGAGCAGCCGGCGGTGGTGAAGGATTCCATCGACGAATTTATGAAGGCGCTGTGGGAGGCGGTCGCGATCGTACTCGCGGTGAGCTTCCTGAGCCTCGGCCTGCGCGCGGGCGCGGTCGTCGCCTGCGCCATTCCGCTGGTGCTCGCGGCAACCTTCCTCGGCATGGAGCTTGCCGGCATCGACCTGCAGCGCGTCTCGCTCGGCGCCCTCATCATTTCGCTCGGGCTTCTCGTCGACGACGCCATGATCACCGTCGAGATGATGGTGACGCAGCTCGAAGCTGGCGCCGATAAGGTGCGCGCGGCGACCTTCGCCTACACCTCGACCGCCTTTCCAATGCTCACCGGGACGATCGTGACGGTCGCCGGCTTCATCCCCATCGGCTTCGCCAAGAGCGCCGCCGGCGAATATACCTTTTCGCTCTTCGCCGTGGTGGCGATGGCGCTGATGCTTTCCTGGATCGTCGCGGTCGTCTTCGCGCCCTTGATCGGCGTGACCATCCTGCCGGCGAAGATGCAGCACAAGGGGCACGAGCCAGGGCCGGTGATGCGCCACTTCCGCACCTTCCTGGTCGGCGCCATGCGCGCGAAGTGGCTGACGATCGCCGTCACGCTGGCGCTGTTCGCGGGCTCGCTCTTCGCCATACGGCTGGTGCCGCAGCAGTTCTTTCCGGCCTCGGACCGGCCGGAGCTTCTCGTCGACCTCAAGCTCTCGGAAGGCGCCTCGATCTACGCCACGATGCAGCGCGCCGACACGCTGGAAGCGTTGTTGCGCGACGACCCCGACATCGAACGCTGGACAACATACGTCGGCCAGGGCGCGGTGCGCTTCTATCTGCCGCTCAACGTCCAGCTCGCCAACGACTTCTTCGCGCAGTCGGTGATCGTCACCAAGAGCCTCGAGGCGCGCGAACGCGTCCGTCAGCGCCTGAACGATGCGCTGCCTCAGAAGCTGCCGGACGTGGTGACGCGTGTCTCGGCGCTGGAACTCGGCCCGCCCGTCGGCTGGCCGTTGCAATATCGCGTCAGCGGACCCGATCCGCAGAAGGTGCGCGACATCGCCTACAAGGTCGCCAATGTCATCGCCAGCGATCCGCGTACGGAGAAGGTGAACTTCGACTGGATCGAGCCGCAGCGCACCCTGCGCCTGAAGGTCGACCAGGATCAGGCGCGGCTGCTCGGGCTTAGCTCGCAGGACCTCGCGCAAGCGCTCAATACCGTCGTCACCGGCACAACGGTGACGCAAGTGCGCGACAGCATCTATCTCATCGACGTCGTCGTGCGCGCCGAGGACGAGGAACGCACCTCGCCCAATATCCTGCGCACGCTGGAGGTGCCGCTGCGCAACGGCAAGACGGTGCCGCTGCTTCAGGTGGCGACGCTGGAATACGGCCTCGACCTGCCGCTCGTGTGGCGGCGCGACCGCATCCCGACCTTGACCGTGCAGAGCGACCTCACCGGCACGACGCTGCCGGCGACGGTGGTGACCGCGCTGCGCACGAAGATCGCGGAGCTCAACGCGGCGCTGCCGCCCGAATACAAGGTGGTGCCCGGCGGCACGGTGGAGGAAAGCGGCAAGTCCACCGCGTCGGTCGCGGCGGCGGTGCCGGCGGCGCTGATGGTGATGCTGATCGTCCTGATGATCCAGCTTCAGAGCTTCAGCCGGCTGTTCCTGGTGCTCAGCGTCGCGCCGTTCGGGCTGATCGGCGTCGTCGCCGCGCTGCTGCTATCGGGCAAGCCGCTCGGCTTCGTCGCGATCCTCGGCGTGCTGGCGCTCGTCGGCATGATCGTGCGCAACTCGGTCATCCTGGTAGACCAGATCCGCGTCGAAATGGAACACGGGCGGCACCCGTGGGATGCCGTGGTCGAGGCGACCTCGCACCGCTTCCGGCCGATCCTGCTCACCGCCGCCGCCGCGATCCTCGGCATGATCCCGATCGCCCCGACCGTGTTCTGGGGCCCGATGGCCTACGCCATCATGGGCGGGCTCGCGGTCGCGACCGTGATCACGCTGGTGTTTCTGCCGGCGCTCTACGTCGCCTGGTTCCGTGTCCACGAGCCGCCGCGCGAGCCTGATGCGCCGGCCGCCGCCGAACCGCTCGCGGCATGAGGCGCGACGGCGATTGATCCGGCGCCGTCACGTTCGCTAGATAGAGGCGGAAAAGGAAATACGACCATGGCCGCCTCGCCTTACGACACCGATCTCGACAAGAATCCCGCCAATTTCCAGCCGCTCACCCCGCTCACTTTGCTGGAGCGTTCCGCCGCGACCTTCCCCGACCAGATCGCCATCATCCACGGCAACCTGCGGCGCAGCTACCGCGATTTCTACCGCCGCTCCCGTCAACTCGCCTCGGCGCTGGCGCGAGCCGGCGTCAAGCGCGGCGACACCGTCTCGGTGATGCTGGCCAACACCCCGGCGATGCTCGAGGCGCATTACGGCGTGCCGATGAGCGGAGGCGTCCTCAACACGCTCAACACGCGGCTCGACGCCGCCGTCCTCGCCTTCACGCTCGACCATGCGCAGACGAAGGTGCTGATCGTCGATCGCGAGTTTTCGGCCGTGATGAAGGAAGCGCTGGCGCAAGCGAAAACGAAACCGCTCGTCATCGATTACGACGACCCGGAATATACGGGCGCCGGAGAACGCCTCGGCAAGGTCGAATACGAGAACTTCATCGCCGACGGCGATCCGGAATTCGCGTGGCAGATGCCTCCCGACGAATGGAATGCGATCTCGCTCAACTACACTTCAGGCACCACCGGAGATCCCAAGGGCGTCGTCTATCATCACCGCGGCGCCTATCTCCTCGCCCTCGGCAACGTCGTCACGTGCGGCATGGCGAAGCATCCGGTGTATCTGTGGACGCTGCCGATGTTCCACTGCAACGGCTGGTGCTTCCCGTGGTCGATCTCGGTCGGCGCCGGCACTCATGTCTGTCTGCGCCAGGTGCGCGCCAAGGCGATGTTCGACGCCATTGCGACGCATAAGGTCACGCATCTGTGCGGCGCGCCGATCGTCATGGCGACGCTGCTCAACGCGCCGGACGAGGAGAAACGTCCGCTGCCGCACGCGGTGCAGTTCTTCACCGCCGCAGCGCCGCCGCCGGAAGCCGTGCTAGCCGGCATGAAGAGCGCCGGCTTCAACGTAACGCATCTCTACGGGCTCACCGAGACTTACGGCCCCGCCGTCGTGAACGACTGGCACGCCGAATGGGACGCGCTCGAGGGCGCCGCGCAGGCGGCCATGAAAGCGCGCCAGGGCGTGCGCTATGTCGGCCTCGAAGCCCTCGACGTCATGGACCCGGACACCATGCGGCCGGTGCCGCGCGACGGCGAGACCATCGGCGAGGTGATGTTCCGCGGCAATGTCGTGATGAAGGGCTATCTCAAGAACAAGGCGGCGAGCGACAAGGCCTTCGCCGGCGGCTGGTTCCATTCCGGAGACCTCGGCGTCATGCATCCGGACGGCTACATCCAGATCAAGGACCGCTCGAAGGACATCATCATCTCCGGCGGCGAGAACATCTCCTCGATCGAGGTCGAGGACGCGCTGTTCAAGCATCCCGCCGTGCAGGCGGCGGCGGTCGTCGCGAAGACCGACGAGAAGTGGGGCGAGACGCCCTGCGCCTTCGTCGAACTAAAGCCCGGCAAGCAGGCGACGCAGGACGAGCTCATCGCCTGGTGCCGCGAGAAGCTGGCGCGCTACAAGGTGCCGCGCCACATCGTCTTTTCGGAGCTGCCGAAGACCTCGACCGGTAAGATCCAGAAGTTCAAGCTGCGCGAGATGGCGAAGGACGTGTGAGCCGCCGCCCCTTTCGGCCCGGTCGTGCGCGAGGATTGGCCCGCGCCCGCGCATCTATTCAATCTTGCGAAGCGCATGGATTGCCGGGTCGAGCCCGGCAATGATGACGCGCGCCAAGCTCCACATATTTACCTCCTCCGTCACCATGGTGATGCGCGCAGCGGCCGGAACGGGGCCGGGAGACTCGCGCCCGCACGCCCATTGAAAGATACGTCTTGCGATATATCTTTTTCGTGCTATCGTAAGATATATCTTTTGGAGGACGCGATATGTTTGAAATGCGTGGATGCGAGCACGGCGGTCGTGGACATGGCCGTGATCACGATGAACGCTGGGCCGGCGGTCCGCGTCGTCACTGGGGCGGCGGCGGTTGGGGTCGCGAAGGCGGTGGACGCGGCCGTGGCGGCATGGGTGGCGGCGATTTCATGCGCTTCGGGCGGATGATGGCGCAGGGGGATCTGCGGCTGATCGCCCTCTGGCTGATCAAGGAGCAGCCGCGGCACGGCTACGAGATCATCAAGGTGCTGGAGGAGAAAACGGGCGGCTGGTACGCGCCGAGCCCCGGCGTCGTCTATCCGACGCTCACCTATCTCGAGGAAGCCGGCTACGTCACCGCGCAGGCGGACGGCGCCAAGAAGCTCTACACCATCACCGACGAAGGCCGCGCCTATCTCGACGAGAATCCCGACGTCGTCGACGTCATTCTCGCACGTCTTTCCGCGCTCGCGGACAAGGTCGCGCAGTGGCGGCAAGGCTCATCGCACGAGCATCACGAAGGCCGCCGCGAGCGCGGCCCGCGCGTGTCGCGGCTCGTCGATGCAGCGGTCGACAATCTGCGCGATGTCGCGGCGGAACGCTTCAGCGGCGACGCCGACACGGAAGCGCGCATTGTCGACATCCTCGCTCGTGCCGCGAGCGAATTGCGAAAAGCTTAGGTCGTTCCAACATCGTCATTGCCGGGCTTGCCCCGGCAATCCGTCGTCGTCGCAAGATTCATTTGAATGATGGATGCGCGGGTCAAGCCCGCGCATGACGACCGTGCTTGAAGGCAAGCATGGAGAAGCCTCAGCGGCCGTCCGCGCAGACGACCGTGCGCAATTGGCAGCGGCCGCGCGTGCGCTTATCCTCGTTGCAGCGCGCCAGCGCCTTTTGCTGCGCTTCGGCGGAGCTGTTCGAGCCGGACGTATAAGAGAGCTTCCAGCGCCGGCCGCGGTGATTGCCCATATAGGTCGCCAAGCCGACGCAAAGATCGCCGCTAAACGCGCCGGTCTCGCATGAGCCGCGGCCGAACTTGGCGCAGCGCACGGCGACATCGCCTTTGGCGTCACCCTCCGTATCCTTTTTCCAGATGGTCGCGAAACTGCCGTCCGCCGTGAACGCGATCGCGCCCCAGTAAATCGGCTTTGCCGGCGGAGCCGCCGGTGCGGCAGCCGTTGCCGGCGCCGCCTCTGGTTTCGGCGGCGCCGTCTGCGCCGCAGCTTGCGCCGCCGAGGCGCATGCCAACGCCAGCGCCGTCGCAATCGTCATCAATCGCATCGCGGCCCCCCGCTTTTCTTCCCTACGCCGCCACGCGCGCGGCCGGCGCTCCCGCCTTCGCGTCCTGCAAGATCATGTCCGATGCCTTTTCGCCGATCATGATCGCGGCGGCGTTGGTGTTGCCCGAAACGAGCGTCGGCATGATCGAGGCGTCGGCGACACGCAGGCCGGCAACGCCGCGCACGCGCAGGCGCTCGTCGACCACGGCCGTGGTATCCGGCCCCATGCGGCAGGTGCTGGTCGGGTGGAAAACGGTCGTTCCCTTGTCGCGCGCGAATTGCAGCAGATCGGCGTCGCTGGCGCACTGCTTGCCGGGCACGAGTTCCTCCGCGATGTAGCGCGCCAGCGCCGGCTGCCCCATGATCTTGCGGGTGAGCTGCATACCCTTGATCATGATCTCGCGATCGGCCGGCGCCGAAAGGTAGCGCGGCGTGATCGCCGGCGCGGCGAGCGGATCGGCCGACTTGATACGCACATGGCCGCGACTCTCCGGGCGCAACTGGCACACGGAGGCGAGGAAGCCCGGGAACGGGTGCAACTTCTGCCCGACGGTATCGGCGCTGAACAAGATGAAGTGAATCTGCACGTCCGGCGACGGCAGTGACGGATCGGTCTTGAAGAAGCCGCCCGCGTAGCCGGCGCCGATGGTGAGAAAGCCTTTGCGGAACATGATGTAGTTCAGCCCCGCCGCGACGCGCGTATGCAGGCTTCCCATCATGTCGTTGATGGTGATGCGCTCGCTGCAACGGTAATTGAAGCGCGCCTGATAGTGATCCTGCAGATCGGCGCCGACGCCGGGCATATCGGCGACGAGCGGAATGCCGAACGACTGCAGCAGCGCCGCCGGGCCGAGACCGGAGAGCTGCAGCAGTTGCGGCGAGCCGAACGCCCCGCTCGAAACGATGATCTCGCCGGCGGCGCGCGCGGCATGCGTCGTGCTTCCCTGCCGGTATTCGACGCCGACCGCTCGGCGGCCTTCGAATACGATGCGCGTCGCAACCGCGTTCGATACCACCTTCAGATTCGCGCGCGATCGCGCGGGCTTGAGGTAGCCCTGCGCGGTCGAGCAGCGGCGTCCCTTGCGGGTGGTCGTCTGATAGTAGCCGGCGCCCTCCTGATCGGCGCCGTTGAAATCGTCGGTGCGCGGAAAACCCGCCTGCTGCGCCGCTTCGATGAAGGCCTCGCACAGCGGGTGCGGCTCGACGTCGGAGACGCAGAGCGGCCCGTCACCGCCATGCAGATCGTCGGCGCCGCGTGTCTGCGTTTCCGATTTCTTGAAATACGGAAGAACGTCGTCGAAGCTCCATCCGGCGTTGCCGAGTTGGCGCCAATGGTCGAAATCGCGCGACTGGCCGCGCACATAAAGCAACCCGTTGATCGAGCTCGATCCCCCGAGAACTTTTCCGCGTGGCTGGATGATGGAGCGGCCGCCGAGTTCGGCCTCCGGCTCGGACTGGAACAGCCAGTTCACGCGCGGGTCGGTGAATAGCTTGCCGTAGCCGAGCGGAACATGGATCCAGATATTGCGATCCGGCCCGCCCGCTTCCAGAAGCAGCACACGATACCGGCCGGATTCCGTCAGCCTGCTGGCGAGCACACAGCCGGCGCTTCCCGCGCCGACGACGATGTAGTCGAATGTTTCTTGTTCAGGCACAGCGTTTCCTCCGCCAGCCTGATGATGCGAATTCGCTCGACCTTCGGCAACAAAAAAACACCCTGCGCCGAAAGCGCGACTCGCCTGACGATTTTGCGTCGGAACTGAGGGGCGCGGCTAATGCACCGCCTGTGGGGTCTCCAGCCTGATACGGGAAATCTCGTCTTTGACCTGCAATTTACGGCGCTTCAGATCGGCGATCTTCAAGTCGTCGGTGGAAGGATGAGCCATGGCCTCAGCGAGTTCACTCTCGAGGGCGTCGTGCTTCCGTTCCAACTCCGAAAGATGCGCTTGGATCGACATGTCAAAAAGCCTCCTTCGTCAGATTGCTGCCTGACCCCAAGGAGTGTGACATGTGGTCTGCTATAAGTCGACGCAAGAAGTGCACGGCGCCTTTGAATGCGGCAATCCGCCCGGTCCGCAAGGCGCGCTTCAGGGCGCTTGCAGGCTTCGCCTCGGAGGAGGATAATCGGTAAATTGAGCTTTGCTTGAGTGGCGAGCGTAACGGCTGGTACCGACGCAGCGATGACGCAAGATGAAAGGCGGGAATTCGAGGCAGAACTTGCCCGCCTGCGCCAGGAGCATCGCGACCTCGACACGGCGATCGAGGCATTGCACCTCGTGCCGGGCGCCGACGTGTTGCAGGTCCAGCGGCTGAAAAAGCGCAAGCTCGTGCTGCGCGACCGTATCTCGTTTGTCGAAGATCAACTGACTCCGGATATCATCGCGTAACGCGGTCCCCGCCGGTACACGTCAGGGGCGGACACGGCACGGCTTTAGGGGCGGACACGGCACGGCTTTTCGCCCTCGCCCTCTATTCGACCCGACGAAGACCCCCGCTATTGGAAACACCATTGCGCAAAACCGGCGGCGCGGCTTGCCACAGGGGGGCACGATCCTATAATCCAGCGCTTCTTTTGCGGCCGAACGCGGCTTCGAGGAGCAAATGTCAGAGCGTCCGGTCGCGATCATCATGGGCAGCCAGTCGGACTGGGCGACCCTCAAGCACACCGCCGAAACCCTCGATCGGCTGGGCGTCGCCTACGACAAGCGCATCGTCTCCGCCCACCGCACTCCGGAGCGGCTCTATGCCTTCGCGCGCGGCGCGAAAGACGCCGGCTTCAAGGTCATCATCGCGGGCGCCGGCGGCGCCGCCCATCTGCCGGGAATGACCGCCGCGCTCACATCGCTGCCGGTCTTCGGCGTGCCGATCGAATCGAAAGCCCTCGCCGGCGTCGATTCCCTCTATTCCATTGTACAGATGCCGGCCGGCATCCCGGTCGGCACCCTGGCGATCGGTAAACCCGGCGCCGTCAACGCGGCGCTGCTCGCCGCCGGCGTGCTGGCGCTGCAGGACAAGCCGCTCGCCAAACGCCTCGACGCTTACCGCCAGAGTCAGACCGATGCCGTCAACGAGCGTCCCGCGGACGAGCCGGCGTGAGCGCGCCACTCGCTCCCGACGCGACGATCGGAATCCTCGGCGGCGGCCAGCTTGGCCGCATGCTGGCGCTCGCCGCCGCCAAGCTCGGCCTCAAATGCCATGTGATGTCGCCCGACCCGCAGGCGCCCGCCTTCGACGTCGTGCATCGCGTCACCTGCGCCGACTATAGCGACACCGAAGCACTCGACCGCTTCACCGCCGAAGTCGACGTCATCACCTACGAGTTCGAGAATATTCCGGCGGAGACGGCAACCTTCCTGGCCGCGCGCAAGCCGGTGCTGCCCAATCCGCGTATCCTGGCGACGACGCAGGACCGGCTCCTGGAGAAGACGTTCGTCAACGAACTCGGCATTCCGACCGCACGCTTCGCGCCCGTCGATGCGCCGGCCGATCTCAAGGCCGCACTCGATGCCATCGGGCGGCCCGGCGTGCTCAAGACCCGCCGTTTCGGCTACGACGGCAAGGGCCAAGTAATGATCCGCAACGGCGTCGATCCGCAGGCGGCATGGGAGGAGATCGGCGGACAGCCGGCGATTCTCGAAGCATTCGTTCCCTTCGAGCGCGAGGTCTCCGTCATCGCCGCGCGCAATGCCGCCGGCCAGGTCGAATGCTTCGATGTCACAGAGAACGAGCATCGCGATCATATCCTGAAAATCTCGCGCGTGCCGGCCGCTATTTCGGACGAGGTCGCGGATGCGGCCCGCCGCATGACGGCGGTGATCGCGGATGCGTTCGATTATGTCGGCGTGCTCGGGGTCGAAATGTTCGTCGTCGCCGATGGCGGCGGCCATACCTTGCTGGTCAACGAGATCGCGCCGCGCGTGCACAATTCCGGCCATTGGACGCTCGACGGCGCCAGCGTCTCCCAGTTCGAGCAGCATATCCGCGCCGTGGCCGGCTGGCCGCTGGCGAGGCCGGTGCGCTTGGGAGCGATCGAGATGACGAACCTCATCGGCAACGAGGCCCTGCATTTCGGCGACTGGCTGACCGTCCCCGGCGCCTCGGTGCACCTCTACGGCAAGGCGGCCGTGCGGGAGGGCCGCAAGATGGGGCATGTGACCCGGATTCTATGAACGGCCGACGGAGAAGGCGGCTCCCTGCCCCGCCATGGCCGGGGCCTGTCCCGAGCACGATGGAAAAAGGCGCTTTCTCGAAGGGACCGCCAGTAGACATTGCCCTTTTGTTCTGCTAGATGCCCGCTCACTGGCAGCGGCGCAGGCGCGGCGCGCGGTGTCGGCTTGCCAGATTCTTGACATTTCGCGCATTCAAAAAGGATAACGCGTGCAGGTTCTCGTTCGCGACAACAACGTCGATCAGGCCCTTAAAGCCCTCAAGAAGAAGATGCAGCGTGAAGGCATCTTCCGTGAGATGAAGTTGCGCGGGCATTACGAGAAGCCGTCCGAGAAGAAGGCGCGTGAAAAGGCCGAGGCGGTTCGCCGCGCGCGCAAGCTGGCCCGCAAGCGCGCTCAGCGCGAAGGCCTGATCCCGATGAAGCCGCGGCCCGCTCCGGGCGCGCCGCGCTGATCGTCCGGCGACGGCCAATCGGCGCTTTCCATCTCCCGTTCGCTTCCTCATTGCCGGGCACCTGCCCGGCAATCGCGTTTTGACGTTCCCTCCTCAGAAAGAGCGCGTCCCAACATCGCCGTATTGCCAGTTGAACACGGCCGTCGTCGCAGGCAGTGTGCGGCAGGGACGACGAAGGCCGGCGAGACACCCATGAACGAACGGCGTGATGCACCGCGGCTTCGGCTTGCAGGCAGCCTCGCGATGGTGCTCGCCGCCACGGCCCTCTCCGGCTGCATCACGGTCGGCGGCGCGCCGGCGCCCGCCGCGACCGACGACGCCGAAACCATGGCGGCCTCCCCCGCCAACATCGCCTCGCTCACCGAGGTCATCCAGCGCAACCCGAGCGACCCGCAGGCCTATAATGTGCGCGGCTCCGTGCTCGGCCGCGCCGGCCGGCCGCAGGAGGCGCTCGCGGATTTCGACAAGGCACTGAGCCTCGACCCGAACTACGCGCAAGCCTACAGCAATCGCGGCCTCGTGCATCGCCAGATGAAAAAGTACGATCTCGCGCTCGCGGACTATAACCGCGCCATCCAGATCGACCCGAACTACGCGCCCGCCTATCTCGGCCGCGGCGCCGTCTACCGCCAGCAGAACCAGGGCATGCAGGCGCTCGAAGACTTCAACAAGACGATCAGCCTCAAGCCGAACGACGCGCAGGCCTATTACAATCGCGGCCTGCTCTACCAGGCGCAGAAGCAGCATCAGTTCGCGATCGACGATTTCACGACCGCCGTCAGCCTCTCCAAGCATGAGGCGGAGCCGTTCGTGGGTCGGGGATTGAGCTATATCGCGATGCAGAACTATCAGGCCGCGGCCGCCGATCTCGACGAGGCGGTGCAGCGAGAGCCGAAGAACCTGCAGGCCTGGACCAGCCGGGGGCTCGCTTACGAACGCCTCGGCGACAAGCAGAAGGCGGCCGGCTCCTACGCCCAGGCCCTCAACATCCGCCAGAACTACGAGCCGGCGAAAATCGGTTTCGCCCGCGTCGGCGGCCGCCTGGGTCAGACCTATCAGACGTTCTGAGTTTCGGAGCGCGGCACGCGGCTACGCGATTCGCTTGATTTCTCCGTCAGGGCACGAAGACGAAGAAGGCGAAGGCCGCGAAGATCACGAGATGCACGAAGCCGAACAGGATGTTCGTGCGTCCCGTGCCGAAGGTCATCATGCTGACCAGGATGGTCAGCGTCAGCATGACGACATCCTTCGCCTCGAGGCCGAGCACCAGCTCCTGCTCGAGGAAGATGCTTGCCAGCGCCACCACCGGAATGGTCAGGCCGATCGTCGCAAGCGAGGACCCCAGCGCAAGATTGATGCTCTTTTGCAGCTCGTTGCGCCGGGCGGCCGAAACCGCCGCCACGCCTTCGGGCAGCAGAATGAGAATGGCGACCACCAGACCGGCGAAAGCTGGCGTCGCCCCGATCGCCACGGACACCACGTCGACCACGACAGCGAATTTCTTCGCCAGCAGCACCACCGAGACGAGACAGACCATCAACAGAACGAAGCTGACGAGCATGGCCCGGGTAGTCGGCTTATGCCCCTCCGCATTGTCATACTCGTCGTCGACGATGAAATAGCCGCGATGGCGCACCGTCTGGATGTAGAGGAACACCGCGTAGATGGCGAGCGTCGCGACGCTCACGAAAATCAGTTGGCTGGTCGTGTATTGCGGCGAGTCGATGGTTTTGACGTAGTTCGGCAGGACGAGGCTGAGCGCCGCGAACACCATCAGCACACAGAGATAGATGTTGGCGCCGGTGACACGGAAGCCCTGCTCCCGGTAGCGAAGGCCGCCGGAGAGGATGCACAGGCCGACGAGCCCGTTGCAGATCACCATCACCACCGAAAACACCGTGTCTCGCGCGAGCGTCGGGTTCGGCGTGTCGCCCAGCATCATCGAGGCGATCAGCGCCAGTTCGATCACCGTGACCGCGATGGTCAGGACCAGCGTGCCGTACGGCTCGCCGACCCGGTGCGCGATGATTTCGGCGTGGTAGACGGCGGCAAACACCGTGCGAAACAGAACGATCAGTAAAAGGACGCTGAACACGTAGTCGGCGATCGTGCCGTGGAAAGTCAGCCCGAGGCCGAGCGCGGTCGCGGCGGCGTAGAACGCGACCGCCAATAGCGGAAAAATCCAGGCCGATCGCGGCATCAGCGCTCCATCTGGCGATGCGCCACGCCGCCCGGCGAGATCGAAGGCAGGGACGTGTCCGCATGTCCGCGCCGCTCAGAACGCGGCACAGCCGTCTCGCACTATGACGCCGACCGATTTCTGATGGAAGCGCCGCTTGTAAGCGTCAGTGACGGCCGCGATGCGTTCATAGACGGAGTCGGCCGCCGCGACCGCGATGGTCACGACCTTGGTGCGCTCCCGAATGACCCGCTTATACGCCGCCTCGCGCCACTGTCCGGCCCCGTCGAGCACCGTGAGGCCGTCCGGAAACCGCGGCGCGACCTCTTGCGCCAGGAACCTGGACCAGCGTTTCTCGGTCACGCCGCCATGCGGCCCGTTGCGGCCGAAATACAGATCGACAATCAGCATGGGCCTGAGCGGCGCCCGGCACGCGGCCGCCTGTGCGGGCACCATTGCCGCCGCCATCATCCAAGCGCAAGCGAGAAGAACGCCGAGCGAAAGACGCCGCCGGCGCATCAAAGCGCCTTGACGATCTCTTCCGTCATCTTCTTGGCATCGCCGAACAGCATCATCGTGTTGTCGCGGAAGAACAGCTCGTTTTCGACCCCGGCATAACCGGAGCCCATGCCGCGCTTCACGAACAACACCGTCTTCGCCTTCTCCACGTCGAGGACCGGCATGCCGTAGATCGGCGACGACTTGTCCGTCTTCGCCGCCGGATTGGTGACGTCGTTGGCGCCGATGACGTAGGCAACGTCGGCGGTCGCGAACTCGGAGTTGATGTCTTCGAGCTCGAACACCTCATCGTAAGGCACGTTCGCTTCCGCGAGCAGCACGTTCATGTGGCCCGGCATGCGGCCCGCGACCGGATGGATCGCATACTTGACCTCGACGCCCTCGGCCTTGAGCCGATCCGCCATCTCGCGCAGCGCATGCTGCGCCTGCGCCACCGCCATGCCGTAGCCGGGCACGATGATGACCTTCGACGCGTTCTTCATGATGAAGGCGGCGTCGTCGGCCGAGCCCTGCTTCACCGGCCGCGCTTCCTTGGCGCCGGCAGGGCCGGCGGTCTCGCCGCCGAAGCCGCCGAGGATGACGGAGATGAAGGAGCGGTTCATCCCCTTGCACATGATGTACGAGAGGATGGCGCCGGAGGAGCCGACGAGCGCGCCGGTGATGATCAGCGCGGTATTGCCGAGCGTGAAGCCGATGCCCGCCGCCGCCCAGCCCGAATACGAGTTGAGCATCGAGATCACGACCGGCATGTCGGCGCCGCCGATGGGGATGATCAGCAGCACGCCGAGCGCAAAGGACACCAGCGTGATCAGCCAGAACACCACCGGGCTTTCGGTGAGCACGAAGACGACAATCAGCACCACCAGCAGCGCCGCCAGCGCGACATTGACGACGTGCCGCATCGGCAGAAGGATCGGCGCGCCGCTCATGCGCCCGTCGAGCTTGAGGAACGCGATGATCGAGCCGGTGAAGGTGATGGCGCCGATGGCGACGCCGATCGACATTTCGACCAGGCTCGCCCCGTGGATAGCGCCTGGCGCGCCGATGCCGAAGGCGCGCGGCGCGTAAAGCGCGCCGGCGGCGACGAGCACCGCCGCGAGGCCGACGAGCGAGTGGAACGCGGCGACCAGTTGCGGCATCGCCGTCATCGGCACCCGGCGCGCGATGAGGGCGCCGATGCCGCCGCCGATCGCCATGCCGATCACCACAAGAAGCCATCCGGTGAAGCCGGCGGGTGGCGCATAGGCAAGCGTGGTGACGATGGCGATCGCCATGCCGACCATGCCGAACAGGTTGCCCTGTCGGCTTGTCACCGGGCTCGAAAGGCCGCGCAGCGACAGAATGAACAGCACGCCCGCAACGAGATAGAGCAGCGCGGCGATATTGGCGCTCATGAGGACGCCCCCGATCTAGCGTTCATCAGTCTCACCGCTGCTTCTTTTGATACATCGCCAGCATGCGCTGCGTGACCAGGAAGCCACCGAAGATGTTCACGCTGGCGAGAACGAGCGCGATGAAGCCGAAGAACCGGGCGGCGCCCGTTCCGGTTTCCTGCCCCATGGCGCCGACACCGACGGCGAGCAGCGCGCCGACGACGATCACCGACGAGATGGCGTTCGTCACCGACATCAGCGGCGTATGCAGCGCCGGCGTCACAGACCAGACGACGTAATAGCCGACGAAGACGGCGAGCACGAAGATCGACAGGCGGAAGACGAACGGATCGATGAGGCCGCCGGTCGCGGCACTGGCGCCGTGTGCGGCCGCGTCGGCGAAAGTCTGCGCGGCGTCGGCGGCCTGGCGCGCGACTTCGGCGGCGGCCCGCGCGTGATCCGCGGCTTCTTGCGGCGTGAATGTCGCCATGCTCAGTCTCCTAGGCAGCCGGCTTCGGCTGGAAATTCGGGTGCACGATGGCGCCATCATGCGTCAACGCCGTGGCCTTCACGAGTTCGTCGTCCCATGGGACCGCGAGCGACTTGCTCTCTTTGTTGATCAGCACTTCGAGGAACGCGACGAGGTTACGGGCGTAGAGGCTCGACGCGGTCGCCGCGAGACGCCCGGGAACGTTGGCGTAACCCACGATCTTCACGCCGTTCGCGTTCACGACCTCGTCCGGCCGCGCGCCCTCGACATTGCCGCCGCGCTCGACCGCGAGATCGACGACGACCGAGCCCGGCCGCATCGACGCGACCATGTCGGCGGAAATCAGCCGCGGCGCCGGACGCCCCGGGATCAGCGCCGTGGTCACGACGATGTCCTGCTTCTTGATATGGTCGGCGACCAGCGCAGCCTGCTTCGCCTGATACTCCTTGGACATTTCCTTGGCGTAGCCGCCGGACGTCTCGGCTTGCTTGAATTCGTCGTCCTCGACGGCAACGAACTTGGCGCCGAGGCTCTCGACCTGCTCCTTCGCGGCCGGGCGCACGTCGGTTGCGGTGACGACGGCGCCTATCCGCCGCGCGGTCGCGATCGCCTGGAGGCCGGCGACGCCCGCGCCCATGACGAAGATACGCGCGGCCGGCACCGTCCCCGCCGCCGTCATCATCATCGGCAGCGCGCGGCCGTATTCGCCGGCGGCGTCGACGATCGCGCGGTAGCCGGCGAGGTTGGCCTGCGAGGAGAGGACGTCCATCACCTGCGCGCGCGTGATGCGTGGCATCAG
>JBDHSU010000058.1:0-23903 GCA_039808325.1 Variibacter sp.
ATGACGTCGCGATCCAGCGGCTGCCGGTGCGCTTTGCGATGGACCGCGCCGGCCTCGTCGGCGCCGACGGCCCGACCCATGCCGGCTCCTTCGACATCGCCTATCTCGGCTGCCTCCCCGGCTTCGTGCTGATGGCGGCGGGCGACGAGGCGGATCTCGTGCATATGGTGGCGACGCAAGTCGCCATCAACGATCGCCCGTCGGCGCTGCGCTATCCGCGTGGCGAGGGCATGGGCGTCGTCATGCCGGAAGAGGGCAAGCCGCTCGAGATCGGCAAGGGTCGCGTTCTGCGCGAGGGAACGAAGGTCGCGCTGTTCTCTTACGGCACGCGCCTCAAGGAATGCCTCACGGCCGCCGAGGATCTGGCGTCGTTCGGCCTCTCTACCACGGTGGCGGACGCGCGCTTTGCCAAGCCGCTCGACGTGGATCTGCTGCTGCGCCTCGCGCGCGAGCATGAGGTGCTGATCACGGTCGAGGAGGGGGCGGTCGGCGGCTTCGGCTCGTTCGTCCTGCAGGCCTTGGCGGAGCATGGCGCTCTTGACCATGGCCTGAAGGTGCGGAGCATGGTGCTGCCTGACATCTTCATCGACCAGGATTCTCCGGACAAGATGTACGCGAAAGCCGGGCTCGATTCGAAGGGCATCGTCGCCAAGGTGTTCGAGGCGCTTGGCAAGGATGTGCGGGAGGAGACCTCGCGTCTCGCCTGATCCGATGCGGCGCGCCCGGCTTGGGCGTTTGCCGCCCTGGAGCGCATCCAGGGAAAGTGGGCCGCTGTTCTGCTGCGCGCGACAAGCTGAAATCCACCGCGATGTCCGCTCGCAAGCGCGCCGACCTTTTGCTCGTCGAACGCAAGTTCTTCCCCAGCCGCGCGCAAGCGCAGGCGGCGATCGCGGCCGGCCGCGTCACCGCGGACGGTGCGCGTGTCGCCAAGGCTTCGGATCGCCTCCCGGCGGAGGCCGCGATCGTGGCCGAAGCGGAACATCCATGGGTTTCGCGCGGCGGCATCAAGCTCGCAGCCGCGCTTGAGCATTTCGGCTTCGATCCGCGCGGGGTTGTCGCGCTCGACATCGGCGCCTCGACCGGCGGCTTCACGCAGGTCCTGCTGGCGCGCGGCGCCGCGCATGTCTATGCCGTCGATGTCGGGCGCGACCAGTTGCACGCAACGCTGCGCAACGATCCGCGGGTGACGTCGCTCGAGCAGGTCGATATCCGCGATCTCGATGCGGCGAATCTTTCGTCGCCGCCATCCGTCGTCACGATCGATGTGAGCTTCATCTCGCTCAAGCACGTTCTGCCCGCGGCGAGCGTGCTTGCCGCGCCGTCGGCCCGTCTCGTCGCGTTGATCAAGCCGCAATTCGAGGCGGGGCGCGGCGCGCTCAAGAAAGGCATCGTTCGCGACGCCGCCGTGCAGATGGCGGTGCGCGACGACATTATGCATATCGTCGAAGCGCTTGGATGGGCTGTAATCGGCGTCATTCCGTCGCCGATCGCCGGTGGCGACGGGAACGTGGAGTTTCTGCTCGGAGCGCGGCGTGACTGAACAATTGACGATCACGCGCATGGGGCACCGAGGCGACGGCGTCGCCGAAGGCGGTTCGGAACCCTTGTTCGTAGCTTATACGCTTCCCGGAGAGACGGTCACCGTCGCGCCCGTTCCGGGGCATGGCGACCGGCGCGAGCTCTTGCGCGTCGATCGCGCGAGCGATGAGCGCATCGCACCGATCTGTCAGCATTTCGGAACTTGCGGCGGCTGCGCCGTACAGCATTGGCGGCACGGGCGTTATGCCGCATGGAAACGTGATCTCGTTGTCACCGCGCTGGCGCAGGCTGGCCTTGCCGCGGACGTGGAGGATCTCGTCGACGCCCACGGCGAAGGCCGCCGCCGCGTGGTGCTGCATGCGCGGCAGAACCGCGACATCTTGCAGGTCGGATTCGCCGCGCCGCGCGCGCACCTCATCGTGCCCATCGACCGCTGTCCGATCCTCGCCCCCGCGCTCGACGGCGTGATCCCGCTTGCCTGGGCGTTGGCCGAGCCGCTGCAGCCCCTGCGCAAGCCGCTCGATATCCATGTGACCGCGACCGACACCGGGCTCGACGTCGATATCCGCGGCAGCGGACCCTTGACGCCCAGCCTTGAAATGCAGCTCGGCCGCGTCGCCATCCGGCGCAATCTGGCGCGGCTGACGCGGCACGGCGAGTTGGTGATGCAGCGCGCCGCTCCGACGCTGCGCATGGGTTCGGCGGACGTGGCGCTGCCGCCCGGCCCGTTCCTGCAGCCGACGGCGGACGGAGAAGCGGCGCTGGCGCGACTCGTGCTCGGTCACGTTCACGGCGCCAAACGCGTGCTCGATCTTTTTGCCGGCGTCGGCCCCTTCAGCCTGCGCATGGCGGAAGATACGCGCGTCACCGCGATCGACGGGGCGGCGGCCGCGGTCGACGCTCTCAAGCACGCCGCAGGCAACGCGCGCGGACTGAAGCCCGTCGATACGCAGGTGCGTGATCTCTTCCGCCGCCCGCTTTTGCCGGCGGAGCTCGCCGCGTTCGACGCGGCGGTTGTCGATCCGCCGCGCCAGGGCGCCGAGGCGCAAGCCCGCCATCTCGCCGCCTCGAAAATCAAGCGTGTGGTCGCGGTGTCGTGCAATCCGGCGACGTTCGCGCGCGATGCCCGTTTGCTGGTCGATGGCGGCTTCGCATTGCAGCAGGTCACGCCCGTCGATCAGTTCCGCTACAGCGCGCATGTGGAGATCGTGGCGCTGTTCGCGCGGTGACGTCGGCAGTCACGAACTCCGGCCCGTCATCCGAGTGTCCGACTGGAAATGGTCGGGCGCGCCGAATGTCGGACTCTCAAGACGACGGCTCTGGCGAACAACGCTATGAGAATCAATCCGCCGGGGTGAACTTGCCGACGAAGATCCAGCGCCAACGCTTGCCGGTCAGCAAGAACGTGCCGTCGCGCTTGTCGTAGGCGATGCCGTTGAGCACGTAATTGTCGCTCGAGAGAAGCCGTTCGCGCTCGTTGAGCGACATGCGCGGCCAGAGCACCTTCGACAGGTCGGCGGTCGCGTCGATGCATCCGGTTTCGGGAATGACCCGCACGATCGCCTTGGTCGTGAACACGTTCGCGTAGATCTTGCCGTCCACCCATTCGAGTTCGTTGAGGGCGGGCACCGGCTTGTCGCCGAGCCGGATCTGGACGTTGCGGACTATCTTGAAGGTTTGCGGGTCGGCGAAATAGAGCCGGTCGCCGCCGTCGGTGAAGATCAGGTTCGTTCCGTCGTTGGTCAGTCCCCAGCCGTCATGCGTGCTCGGCATTTCACGCAGGCGCTTTCCCGCAAGGTCGTAGACGAAAACCTTGTGATCCTTCCAGCTCAGTTGAAACATCTCGTCGCCGAGGATGGTCAGTCCTTCGCCAAAAAAGCTCTGGCCGAACTTGGCGATAGGCGTGACGCGCCCCTTCCGGTCGATGGTGTTGAGCCGCGTTTCGCCATCGATGGGGCCGGTGCTCTCCACCAGCTTTCCGTCATGTACTTCGAGGCCCTGTGTGAAACCCAGCGTGTCCCGCTCGATTTGCGATTCGACATGGAACAACAGGGTTTTCGGCGCGGGGCAGTCCTGCGCTTGCGCGAGAGGAGAAAACGAGGCCAGCGCAGCGGCCAGCATCCAGTGGCGAGGCTTGAACATGGGAAGGTGACGTTTAGCTCCGCTCATGGTCGAAACAAGGCGGGCGGACGTCAACGCAGATCGATACCGCCATTGCCCCACCGTTCCTGCCACATCCGCTCGCCGATGGTGCAGGAGATGCGGCGCGCGCGCGGCGGCTTCGCCTGCGCCGGAACGATGCTCGGCACGCGGCCGGCGACCTCAAGGACCAGCTTGGTGCGGATCGCCTCGCGGAACTTCTCCCGCTCGCGCACCGGCACGACAAAGGCGCCGGCGCCGCCGATGACGCAATCCTCGTAGTAGACGTCGAGATTGTCGATATCCATCGTCGCCGCGCTGGCGCGCTTGAGCATGATCGGAAGCCCGTTGATGGTGATGCCGCGCGCCACCGCTTCGTCGCGGGTACTTTCGACCAGGCGGCCCTGATTGTTGGCCCCGTCGCCGGAGACGTCGATGACGCGGCGGATGCCGCTGAAGCCGTTGTTTTCGAACTGCGGCATGGCGTAGAGGATCGCGCCGGAAATCGATGTGCGGAAAGCCCGGCGATACGGCGCCGCCATCAGGTCGTCGGCGAATTTCTGCGCCGCCGCCGGGCCGTCGATCATCCGCCACGGGATCAGCGTGCGCTGGTCGGCGGCGCCGGCCCACTCGACATAGGTGGCGGCAATGCGGCCGTGCATGCCCTCGCGCAGGGCCTGCAGGAACTCCTTCGAGACCATGGCTTGCGCGTAGCCTTCGCGCTGCAGGGCCTGCTCATCGGGGTCCATCGAGTAGGAAACGTCGACGGCGAGGACGAGCTCGATGTCGACGTCGATCGCGCCCGGCTGCGTCTGGCCGGGAAAGTCGGTCCTTAAGGTCGGCGCGGCCGCGCCTCTGCTGCAAAGCAAGGCCGACACGCACGCCGTTATCATGACCGCCGCCAGCCTTTCGATCGACGATGCAAACACCATCGAGCCGCTCCGCGCGAGACGTATCGTAAGTTTAAAGCAAAGGCTCCGCGTCCGCTAATGCATGCTCGGCCGCTTCAACAAAGCGTTGCGGTCGCTCGACTGGATGCTGACGTCGAAGGTCCGGCCGGAGCGGGCGATGCGGATCGGAACGACGATGCCCGCTTCGCCGAGTGACCAGATGCGCCTGAACAACGATGCGAGGTCTGTGATTTCACTTCCGGCGACGGAAAGGACCATGTCGCCGGTCTGTAGATCGGCCTTTTCGGCGGGGCTGCCGCCGGCGACGCCGGCGATCACGACGTTGTCGTCGAGCTCGGTCGCGTAGAGACCGAGCCAGGGGCGCGGGGGCGCGCTGCGCCGGCCGAGCGTGAGGAGGTCGTCGAGAATCGGCTTCAGCAGGTCGATCGGCACGATCATGTTGAGGTGTTCGTTCTCCTCGGCCTGCTGCAATTGCAACGAGCCGATTCCCAGCAATTCGCCGGTTGCGCCGATCATCGCCGCGCCGCCCCAGTGCGGATGCGCGGGCGCGGTGAAAAACGCTTCGTCCAGCAGATATTCCCAATAGCCGGCGAATTCTTGCTTGCTCACGATACGGGCTGCGATCGAGCTTTGCCGGCCGCCTTGTGCCGCGATCACGACCGGATCGCCGACCTGCGCATCGCTCGATTGTCCGAGCGACAGCGCCGGAACATCGAGCCGGGCCAGTGCCTGCACCAGGCCGAAGCCGGTCACCTGGTCGTAGGCGAGAACATGGCCGGGCACGAGCCGGCCGTCCGCCAGCGTGATCCAGACCTGATCGGCCTCGGTGACCAGATATCCGATGGTGAGAATGAGCCCGTCGCTGCGGATCAGCACGCCGTTGCCGGCGCGCTCGGTGCCCAGCGTCTCGGCGGTGAACGCATCTCGCGGCACACGCGTGCGGATGCCGACGACGGCGGAGAGCGCCGCGTCGAGATCGTAGGCATAATCCTCCGGTTTCGGCTGCACTCGCGCCGGTATGTTCCAGCTTCCCACTGAAGGCATGGGCTACTCCCTCACGTTACGCATATTTCAAGCCCGGCCGCCGATCATCCGACTCCTACCCGCGCTCGCTACCGCAAGATAATATCCGCGCCCCGTGACCGCACCCCCCGGCGTAGGCATTGTCAGGCCGCGAACCGAACCGTAGTGTGCCGTCCACGAAAAATCTCAAATCTTGGGGAGGATGGACGATGTTCGAGCGTGCGGGCCGCATCACGGCTAAATTGACGGGCTTTCTGGCGACGGCGGCGGTGCTTTCGCTCTGCATGACCCTGCCGCCCGTAGCGCAAGCGCAAGAAACCGTCCGCATCGGCCTGCCCACCAAGACCTATTATCCGACGATCATCGCCGAGACGGCGTTGCGCCAGGGCCTGTTCGCGAAGGAAGGCATCAAGGCCGAGCTCACCATCTATCGCAGCGGCGCCGAGACCTTCGAGGCGATGGCCGCCGGCGCCGCCGACCTGCATCTCAACTCCGCCGGCCTGATCGCGGCCGGGCGCACCAAGGGCGTCGCCAGTAAAGCGGTGGCGGGCGCCGCGCTCGGCTACTACGGCTGGTACCTGATGGTGCCCGCCAATTCGAAGATCACCAAGGTCTCGGATCTGGAGGGCAAGAAGGTCGGCATCACCGCCGCCGGCTCCGCGTCCGATACGCTGGCGCGCTGGACGATGCAGGATCGCAAGGTGAAGTTCACGACCGTGCCGCTCGGCGGCGGCGGACTGGTGCCGAACCTGATTTCCGGCAATGTCGACGCCATCGTGCTCTACTCGCCGCTGTCGTTCCAGATGATGCAAAACAATCAGGGCAAGAGTCTCATCGACTTCGGCAAGGAAGTGCCGCCGCATCTGAGCGGCCTGTGGATCGCGACCGACAAGTACATCAAGGAAAAGCCGCAGCTTATCCAGAAGACGTTGAACGCGCTGTTCGGCGCCGTGATCTTCCTGCACAAGAACCGCGCCGAAGCGGTCAAGATGATCGCCGAGATCGACGAGATCCCGCCGAAAGTGGCGGAGGCCGAGCTTGACGGCAATCTCGCGCACATGTCGGAGACCGGCGAGATGAGCAAGGAGTGGATGGAGCGGGCGCTCAAGCTCGCGGAACTGGTGGGGATGAAGAATCTCGCGCCGGTGGACGATACCTACATCACCACCTTCAAGGTCGTGCCGACGACGAAGTGATGGCCGTTCGATCCCTTGTCCTTCGCGCCGGCGGCGCGAATAAGCGGCCGGCGGCGGCATGAGTCGCGCCGGCGTCATTGCTGTGCGGTTTGCTCTTCTCGCCGCCGTTCTTGCGCTGTGGGAGCTGCTGCCGCGCCTCGGCATCGTCAACGCGATGCTGCTGCCGCCGCTCAGCGATGTGGTGCCGATGCTGGGCGATATCCTGGTGCGGCCGAAAGTGCACGAGGCGATCGGGGTGTCGGCGGCGGAATTCGCCGTCGCCTTCGCGATCGCCGTGCCGCTCGGGACGGCGCTCGGCGTCATCGCGGCGGAGAACGATTATTTCGGCGAGATCTTCAAGCCGATGCTGTTCTACGTTTTCAGCGTGCCGAAATCGATCTTCCTGCCGATGTTCATCCTGGTGTTCGGAATAGGCTTCCAGCAGAAGGTCGCCTACGCCGCGTTCTCGACGATCTTCGTCGTCATCATGAGCGCGACGGCGGCGGTCGAGTCCGTGAAGGCGGAGCATCTGCTCGTTGCGCGTTCCTATGGCGCCACGCGCCGGCAGATTCTCACGCGCGTCTATATTCCGAGCATGACGCCCGTTCTCCTCGAGGCGCTCCGCATCTCGATGATCTTCAATTTTACCGGCGTGATGATCGCAGAAATGTACGCCTCGCGCACCGGCATCGGCCAGATGATCTCAAGCTGGGGCGAGAATTTTCAGATGCCGCAGCTCTTCGCCGGCGTGATCCTGCTGGCGACGGTCGCGATCGTCTTCAACGAGGCCATCCGCTGGCTCGAAACACGGTGCAGCGCATGGCGAACATGAGCAACGCCGCGCAATTGCAGGAAGCGCCGGCGCAGGCGGCCATCGAGGTATCCGGCCTCAACCATGTCTATGAGGGCCGCGAGGGCAAGGTTGCCGCGCTGGACGATATCTCGCTGACCGTCGGTGCCGGGCGCTTCGTCGTCATCGTCGGGCCGAGCGGCTGCGGAAAGACGTCGCTGCTGATGATGCTGGCGGGCCTGCGGCGCCAGACGAACGGCACCATCCTCTGCGCCGGCCGGCCGATCGTCGATCCCGACCCGGAGCGCGTCGGCGTCGTCTTCCAGGAAGCGAGCCTGTTTCCTTGGCTCAGCGCCCTCGACAACGTGGAATTTCCCCTGGCGCTGCGCAACGCGCCGAAGGCCGAGCGCCGCCGCCGCGCTGACGAGATGCTCAACCTCGTCGGCCTGCAGGGGTTTGGCGCGCGCTATCCGCATGAGCTCTCGGGCGGCATGAAGCAGCGCGTGTCGATCGCGCGCGGGCTGGTGCAGGACCCGCCGGTGCTCCTCATGGACGAGCCTTTCGCGGCGCTCGACGAGCAGACGCGCATGACCATGGGCCACGAATTGCTGCGCATCTGGTCGCAAACCAACAAGACCGTGGTCTTCGTCACCCATAGCCTCACCGAAGCGGTGTACCTCGCCGACGAGGTGCTGGTGATGTCGGCTCGGCCCGGTCGCATCATCGATCGTATTTCCATCACGCTGCCGCGCCCGCGCAACTACGAGATGATGGCGACCGATGTTTTCGGCCGGCTGCGCGAGCGCATCTGGCAGCAGATCAGGACGACGCCATGAAGCGCCCCTCGCCGCGCGCGGTTCGCTGGATGCTGATCGCCTTCGTCTTGGTCGTGTGGGAAGCCCTGCCGCGCCTCGGCCTCGTGCCGGAACTGCTGCTCCCGCCGCTGTCGAAGACGCTCGTCGCGCTTGCCGGCGAGTGGCCGCGATATGCGCAGGCGCTGCTCGTGACCCTCTACGAGGTGATCCTCGCGATGCTGATCGCCTGCGGCGCGGGCATCTTGATCGGCGCGCTGGTCGGCGGCGTGTCGCTGCTGCGCAACGTGTTCCTGCCGGTGTTTTCGAGCCTCTACGCCGTCCCCATCGTCATCCTCTATCCCGTCTTCACGGCATGGTTCGGAATCGGGTCGGAATCGAAGGTGGCGTTCGCCGGGGCCTACGGCTTTTTCCCGGTGATGCTCTCGACAGCCGCCGGCATCCGCACCATCGACGAGCAACTCCTCCTCGCGGCGCGCAGCATGGGCGCGACGGTTCCGCAGCAGATCACGCGGGTGATCATTCCGGCGTCGATCCCGACCGTTCTGTCCGGCCTGCGCCTCGGCGGCGCGCTGACGATCATCGGCGTCGTCGTTGCCGAAATGCTCACGTCCGCGGCCGGCATCGGCTATCTGGTCACCAGCTACCGCACCGTGCTCGATAGCGCGCACGTCTTTGCCGGCGTGCTGATGATCCTCATCCTGTCGGTTCTATTCGACACCATCGCCCGTGCGATCGAGCGCCGCACGCTGATCTGGCAGACGGCCGGCCGGCGCGAGCGTTCCGCTTCGAATGAAGGCAAGGCGTCGCTCGCCATGCCGGCTCCCGCTTAAATCGAGAGGCTCATTGCAATGACCGCACATCTGCTGCCCACCACCGTCGTCGGAAGCTACCCGCAGCCGGATTGGCTGGTGAATCGCGAGATGCTTTCGAAGGGCGTTCCACGGGTGCGCATGACCGGCATGTGGCGCATTCCCGAGCCGTACCTCGAACAGGCGCAAGACGATGCGACCATTCTCGCGATCCGCGACATGGAGCGCGCCGGCATCGATATCATCACCGACGGTGAAATCCGCCGCGAAAGCTACTCCAACCGTTTCGCGACGGCGCTGGAGGGGGTTGATCTGAACAATCCGGGCGAGGTGCGGACACGTTCCGGCGAGCCGACGCCGGTGCCGCGCATCGTCGGCAAGGTGCGCCGCACGCGGCCCGTGGAAATCGGCGACATGCAGTTCCTGCGCCGTAATACCGACCACACCGCGAAGATCACGCTGCCCGGCCCGTTCACCATGAGCCTGCAGGCGAAGAATGAGTTCTATAAGGATGCGGCCGAGATGGCGATGGACTTCGCCGCCGCCGTGAACGAAGAGGCGCGCGACCTCGAGAAGGCGGGCGCCGACATCATTCAGCTCGACGAGCCATGGGTGCGCAACGATCCGGAGGCGGCGCGGCGCTATGCGGTCCCCGCCATCAATCGGGCGCTGGAGGGCATCAAGGTGCCGACCGTCGTGCACCTCTGCTTCGGCTATGCCGCGGTCGTGTCGGGCGAGAAGAAGCCGACCGGCTACGCGTTTCTTGCGGAACTGTCGGAGACGATCGCGCACCAGATTTCGATCGAGTCGGCGCAGCCGAAACTCGACCTCGGCGTGCTCAAGGAACTGAGCGGCAAGAAAATCATGCTCGGCGTCCTCGATCTCGGCGACCGCAACGTCGAAAGCGCGGAGACGGTTGCGCAGCGCATCCGCGCCGGGTTGAAATACGTGAAGGCCGAAAACCTCATTCCCGCGCCCGACTGCGGGATGAAGTATCTTCCGCGCGATGTCGCCTTCGGCAAGCTGAAGGCATTGAGCGACGGCGCCGCGATCGTGCGTCGCGAATTGCAAGGTTGACCGGCGCGCATAGGTGCCCCCCCGCGCCGTGCTGGCCTTTGCCGGCGGCGCGGACGTAGTATTGTCTTACGAAAAGGCGCGACCCGTCCGGGTTGGGGCCATTCCACCGATTTCAAGGAGATATGCCGGCATGCGCAGCGACTTCGCCACTCTCGCCGTGTCAACGCCCCAGGCGCATGTGCTGCAGGTCGTCATGAACCGTCCCGAGGTCTCCAACGCGATGAATACGCAGATGGGCCTCGATCTGATGCACTGCTTCGAGGACATCGCGCTCGATCCGAAGGATGTGCGCTGCGTGGTGCTCACCGGCGCCGGCGAGAAAGCGTTCTGCGGCGGCGGCGACCTCAAGGAACGCAACGGCATGACCGACGAGCAGTGGACGCGTCAGCACGTCATTTTCGAGCGCATGGTGCGCGCGCTGATGGCGTGCCCGACGCCGATCATCGCCGCCGTCAACGGCGCGGCTTATGCCGGCGGCTGCGAGATCGCGATGGCGTGCGACTTCATCTACGCGGCGGAACACGCGCGTTTCGCGCTGACGGAAGTGACGCTCGGCATCATGCCGGGGGCGGGGGCGACGCAGAACCTGCCGCGTGCGGTGGGGGAGCGCCGCGCCAAGGAGATCATCCTGTCGGGCAAGCCGTTCACCGTCGTCGAGGCTGAAAAATGGGGCCTGGTGAACGCCGTCTTCCCCGGCCCGCAACTGCTGACCGAAGCGCTGGCGACGGCCGGGCGTATCGCCGCCAATGCGCCGATTTCCGTGCGGCAGGCGAAGCAGTCGATCAGCCGCGGCGGTAACATGTCGGTGTGGGACGGTTTGGCTTTCGAGATCGAAGCCTATAATCGCATGGTATCGACCGAAGATCGCCATGAAGGCATCCGATCGTTCAACGAGAAGCGAAAACCGCAATTCAAAGGCCGGTAAAGGAGATTCTGCGATGCGCGAGAAGGCATTCATCCGCGAAGTGGGCCCGCGCGACGGCATCCAGATGGTCAAGACCATTCTTTCGACCGAGCGCAAGCTTGAGTGGATGCGCAAGGAGGCGGCGGCCGGCGTGAAGCGCTTCGAGGCGACGTCTTTCGTTCCCGCGAAGGTCGTGCCGCAATTTCACGATGCCGCCGAGGTGGCGCAGGGCGCGCTGTCGATCCCGGGGATCGAGCCGGCGGTGCTGGTGCCGAACCTCAAGGGCGCGCAGCGCGCGTTCGATGTCGGCGTGCCGAAGGTGAACTACGTTCTCTCGGCGAGCGAGATGCATAACCAGTCGAATGTGCGCCGCTCGACCGATGAATCGATCGAGGACTTCCGCCGCATCATCGCCGAGCGCGACGCGCGCGGCCTCAAGGGCAAGGTGGAGGTCGGCGCCGGTATCGCAACGTCGTTCGGCTGCACCATCCAAGGGCCGGTGCCGGAGAAGCGCGTCGTCGAGATCGCGGCGCTCCTGGTCGAGGCGGGCGCGCAGGAAGTGAGCCTCGCCGACACGGTCGGTTACGGCAATCCGGCGCAGATCCGCCGCCTGTTCGCGGCGGTGACCAAGGTCGTCGGCAACGTGCCGCTGGCCGCGCATTTCCACGACACGCGCGGGCTCGGCATCGCCAACGTGACCGCGGCCGTCGATGTCGGCATCCGCCGCTTCGATGCGTCGCTCGCCGGCCTCGGAGGCTGCCCCTTCGCGCCGGGCGCGACCGGCAACATCGACACCGAGGACACCGCGTTCCTGCTGGAGTCGCTCGGCTTCGACACCGGCGTCGACATCGAGAAGCTGATCGCCGTGCGTCAGGAGGTGGAGACATGGCTTCCGGGCGAGCGGTTCTTCGGCATGGTGGCGCGGGCCGGATTGCCGAAAACTTACCGCGATACCACGGCAGCCGCGGCGTAAGCCGCTGGCGCATAACGAAAACTTGGAGGACATCATGCCGGGATTGACGCAGCAGGCGGCGCGGTTCGTCGCTTCAATGGACGCGCAGGCGGTTCCTGCGCGGTGCTACGAGGCGGCGCGCATCGGCATTGCCGATTGTCTCGCGACCATGATCGCCGGCGCGAACGAGCCTCCCGTCGCGATCGTGCGCGATCTCGTGGCTGGAAGTTCCGGCATCGACGCGGCGCCGGAGGTGCCCTCCGGGCGGGGCCTGTCGCCGATGGATGCGGCGCTGGTCAACGGTGTCGCCGGCCATGTGCTGGACTACGACGACGTGGCGATGGACGGCCACACCAGCGTTGCGCTCGCGCCGGCGATCCTGGCCGAAGGCTGGGCGCTCAATGCGAGCGGCGAAGAAGCGCTTGCCGCCTATGTCGCCGGCTATGAGCTGTGGGCCGCATTGCAAGCGCGCGAGCCGGGTGCGCTGCACGAGCGCGGCTTCCACCCGACGGCGATTTGGGGAACGCTCTCCGCGGCGGCCGCCTGCGCGCGGCTGCATAAACTCAATGAGGAGCAGACCGGCCATGCGATCGGCATCGCCGCGTCGCTCGCCTCCGGCCTGGTGGCGAATTTCGGCACTATGACGAAATCGCTGCACGCCGGCCGCACGGCGCAATCCGGCGTTCTCGCCGCGCGCCTCGCGAAGAAAGGCTACACCGCCGCGGACGATATCCTCGAGCATCGCACCGGGTTCCTGCAGGCGCATTCCCCGTCCGGAAAGCCGGATTTGCAGGGCGACATGAAGCTCGGGCGCGAATGGCGCCTGGAGGCGACGGGCGTCAACGTCAAGCGCTACCCGATCTGTTACGCGACGCACCGGGCCATCGACGCGATGATCGACTTGGCCACGGACAACGACCTCAAGACGGACGACGTCAAGGAGATCAAAGTCACGATCGGCGAGACGCAGCGTCTCGTATTACGAAACCGTAATCCGCAAAACGGGCTGGAAGCCAAATTTTCCATCGAATTCGCCATGGCCTCGGCCTTGGCCGCGCGTCAGGTCGGGCTTGCGCAATTGACCGACGAATTCGTGCGTCGTCCCGATGTGGCCGGCACCTTCGAGAAGGTGTCCGTCTCGACGATGCCGACGGTCGGTCCCATTTTCTCGGAGAGCGATCAGGTGTCGGTGGTGCTCGGATCGGGGCGGACGATCGAGCATGCGCCCGTCCGTAATGCCCGCGGCAGTTGGGAAAATCCGATGTCGGCGGACGAGTTCAAAACCAAGTTCATGGATTGCGCGGAGCAGGCGGTTGGCAGCAATCGTGCCGTCAGCCTTTTCGAAAGCCTGATGCATCTCGAGGGCGCGCCGACGCTCCGCGATCTGCCGCTGACCGCGATGCATTGACGCGCACGCGGGTCGCATATGTGTATGCGGCCTGCGAAAGTGTAAGACAATCTTGCAGTCCTATAATCCTGCTGCAAAAATGAACTGACGCTTCGCAGGACAGTGTGCTAGTCCTGCGCCAACAATATTGGCCGGCATGAAGCGCGGCCTTTAGGGAGGGAACGGGGTGGCTGCAGACACCACTGCGCTTGCCGGTACGATAGGCGCCGCTGGGACCGAGGCCGAAGGTGTGCGGCGAGAGCGCTGGCGAACGATCGGACGCATGGTCTGGTCGACACTGTTGCTCCTGATCCTGACATTCCTCGTCGTTTACCCCGTCGCCATGCTGCTGCTTGGCGCGCTGACGAATACCAATCCGGTCGTCGACGGGTTCGGCGCGTTCAATCTTTCGCTGAAGAACTTCACCACCGTTCTGGAAAATCCGAACGTCCATCTGGCGTTGTTCAATTCGATGGTCGCGTGCGGCGGCGGCACCGCGTTCGCGGTGCTGATCGGGCTGACGTTCTCGTGGATCGTGGTGCGCACCGACACGCCGTTCAAGGGCTTCATCTCCGCCGTCAGCATGATCCCTCTGTTCGTGCCGCCGCTGGTGGCCGCGGTCGCGTGGTCGATTCTCGCCTCGCCGAAGAGCGGGCTGCTCAACACGTTCCTGAAATGGTTCGGCATCGATTGGCGTTTCGACGTCTATACGATGGGCGGCCTCATCGTCATCTTCGGCATCTACTACGCGCCCTACGTCTACATGTTCACCGCCTCGGCGCTGCGCAACATGGATCCCTCGCTCGAGGAGGCGGCGGAGATTTCCGGCGCCAGCGCGGCCAAGACGCTCTTCACCATCACCTTCCCGCTGATCGCGCCGGCGATCATTTCGGGCACGCTGCTTTCCTTCGTCGTGATGCTCGGCATCTACGGCATTCCTGCCGTCCTCGGCACGCCGGGCGACGTGCCGGTTCTCACGACCTATATTTTCAAGCTCACCAACTGGTCGCCGCCGCTTTATTCGACAGCCGCGTCCGTCGCCATCATTCTGATGATCGTGACCGGTTTTCTCGTCTGGCTGCAGCAGCGCGTGCTCAGTACGAAAAGCTATATCACGGTGGCGGGCAAGGCGTTCCGCCCGGGCGTCACGCGGCTCGGGCCCTGGCGCTATTTCACGCTCGGTCTCGCGGTCGTGTACCTCTTCGTCGTCGTCATCCTGCCGACGCTTGCGATCGTGATCGCCGCGTTCCGCAAGTTCCTTTTCATCCGTAACGTCGCAAGCCTGTTCGACATGAAGCAGTATTCGCTGATTCATTTCGAGCGGCTGTTCGAGAATCCGTTGGCCGTCCGCTCGATCATCAACACCATGGAAGTCGGTGTCGTGACGGCGCTCGTCGGCGGCGTGTTCGCGTTTGCCATCGGCTACACCGTCAACCGCACCAATCTCGGCGGCCGCAAGGTGATCGACGTGATCTCGACCATCCCGGTCGCGATCCCCGGCCTCGTGATCGGTGTCGCTTATCTGTGGGCGTGGATCGGGCTGCCTGGCGGTCTTTACGGCACCATCTGGATCCTCGCGCTCGCCTTTATCGCGCGCTTCATGCCGGACACGATCAAGGCGCTGTCGACTTCGCTGCTCCAGATTCATCGTGAACTCGAAGAGGCCGCATGGATTTGCGGCAAGGGCATGCTTGGCACGATCCGCACGATCGTGTTGCCGCTGGCGCGGCCCGGCGTCATCTCGGCGATGACGCTGCTGTTCATTCTCGCGATCCGCGAGCTCGGATCGTCGCTGTTTCTGTATACCAGCAACACCATGGTGATGGCGGTGCTGCTTCTCGATTACTACGAGGGCGGAAACGTCGGCATCACCGCTGCGTTCAGCTTGGTGCAGACCATATTGCTCGCCGTGTTGATCGGCGTTGCAAACCTGATGTCGCGTGGGGGCGCGGGAGACGGCATCAAGCAGGCACGGTAGTTCTTTCGAGGTAAAGGGAGGTTATGGGATGAGCAAATTTAAACTGACGCGCCGCCAGTTCGGCGCGGTCGCGGGATCGGGCGTCGCGGCCGCGATGTTGAATCTGCGGCCGTCCTGGGCGGATGCCTACGGTTCCGACGAGTTGATCGCGGCGGCCAAGAAGGAAGGCAAGATCGTCTACTACACGGCCGATTTCACCGAGCCGGAACAGGAAGTCATCAAGGCCTTCAACAAGCGCTTTCCGTTCGTGTCGGTCGAGATGGTGCGGGCGCCAGGCGGGCAGCTCATCACGCGCATCAAGACGGAAGCCGCCGCCGGCAAGCTCCTTGCCGACGTCATCAACCACTCCGATCGCGGCTTGATGAAGGGCATCGAAGATCTTTTCCAGGATTACGAGCCGCCGAACGCCGCCGACTACCGGACCGACGTTCTCATCTCCAAGAAGATCTGGCCGAAGTCGGCGCTCGGATGGTCGATTGCCTACAACACCGAGCTGGAGAAGAACCCACCGAAGTCGTGGATGGACCTTTGCAAGCCGGAATACGGGCCGAAAAAGATCGGCCAGGTCGTCGGCCCGTCGGGCGGGACCACCTGGACCCGCATCATGTTCGAGCGCCAGACGTTCGGTGAAGACTACTGGACGAAGCAGGCGGCAACGCAGCCGATCCTGTATCCGTCCGGCGCGCCGACCTCGGATTCGCTGGTGCGCGGAGAATGTTCGATCGCCGTGCTGCTTTACAACATCGCGTACATCAAGAAGCGCGACGGCGCTCCGGTCGAGATCAACTTCCCGACGGACGGCGTGCCGCTCAACTTCTACGGCACCGCGATCAGCAAGACGTCGGCGAACCCGAACGCCGCGAAGCTGTTCATGAACTGGTGTCTCTCGGAGGAGGGCCAGGAGCTCCCGATCAAGAGCCTCGGCTATCTCTCGGGCTTGAAGAAGCCGCCGGTCAATCCGCCGGGCTGGGACCCGAATGTGGTGAAAACCTGGGTTCCGAACTTCGAGCAGTACGTGAAGCTTCGCGAGGATTGGATCAAGGACTGGAACAAGGCTTACGGCTATCGCCAGTAAGCTCGACGCCACGGAGGTTCGGGCCGTTCGTGCCCGGACCTCGCCGAGCGCGTTCTTGTAAGCCGTTTTTCGCTGCGATAGCTGACAGGTGGGTCATGAAGTTTCGTCTTTCTTTGCTTTCCGCAATCGGCGCCGCGGCGCTTTTGACCGCGCCCGCGTTTGCACAGGACAAGTCGCTGGAAAAGTTCGGCTCGGCCGAACTCATCGCCGCCGCCAAGAAGGAAGGCGCGATGGTGCTCTACACGGCGAACATCGCCGAGACCGAGCAGGAGGTCATCAAGGCGTTCAACAAGCGCTTCCCGGAAATCAAGGTCGAATTGCTGCGCGCGCCGGGCGGGCAGCTCATCACGCGCGTGAAGACGGAGGCATCGGCCGGAAAATTGCGCGCCGACGTCGTCGATCACTCCGATCGCGCGCTGATGAAGAGCATCGAGGATCTTTTCCAGGATTACACGCCGCCGAATGCGTCCGAATACCTTCCCGAGGCGAGCCCGTCGAAGAAGCTGTGGCCGCGCGCGACCCTCGTGTGGTCGATTGCGTACAACACGGAGCTGGTGAAGAACCCGCCGAAATCGTGGATGGATCTCACCAAGCCGGAATACGGGCCGAAGAAGATCGGCCAGGTGATCGCGCCTTCGGGCGGCACGACCTGGACGCGTGCGATGTTCGAGCGTCAGGTGGTCGACAAGGATTATTGGAAGAAGCAGGCGGCGACCGAGCCGGTTCTCTATCCTTCCAATGCGCCTGCGTCCGACGCGCTGGTGCGCGGCGAAGTGCAGATCGCGCCGATCCTCTACAACGCGGTGCTGCCCAAGCAGCGCGACGGTGCGCCGATCGGAATTGTTTTCGGCAAGGAAGGAGCGCCGGTCACGCCGTTCTCGGCCGGCATCACCAAGACCGCCGCGCACCCGAATGCGGCCAGGCTTTACTTGAACTGGTGCTTGTCCGACGAAGGGCAGGCCTTCATGATCAAGGAGCTCGGCAACCTTACCTCGCTCAAGAAGGCGCCCTTCTATCCGGAGGGATTTGACCCGAAAGTCGTGAAGGTCTGGATTCCGAATTTCGATGAATTCGTGAAGCTGCACGACGAATGGATCGCGGAGTGGAACAAGATTTACGGCTATCGTCAGTAACGCCGTAGAGGGTAACGCCGTAGAGGACAGTTGAAGTCGTAGCGCGGCTGGCACGTCGGTGCCCGCCGGCCCTTCCGGATCAAGGAAGAGTCGACGAGGAGAGGAAAGAATGTCGGCCGAACTGAAGATCGAGAATCTTCGCAAGCAGTTCGCGGTGGGGCGCCCCGCCATCGACGATGTCAGCTTCCGCATCGAGGCGGGAGAGATCGTCGTGCTGCTTGGCCCCTCAGGTTGCGGCAAGACGACGACGCTGCGCTGCGTCGCCGGGCTGGAGCATCCGACCGATGGCAAGATTTCCATCGGCCATGACATCGTGTCGGACCCCGCGCGCAAGCTGTTGGTTCCGCCGCGGCTTCGCAATGTCGGAATGGTGTTCCAGTCCTATGCCGTATGGCCGCATATGACCGTGGCGCAGAACGTCGCCTATCCGTTGAAACAGCGGAAAGTCTCCGGTGCCGAAATCGAGCGTAAGGTCGCCGAGGTGCTCGATGTCGTCGGTCTGGGTGAATACGCCAAGCGGCCGGTTGTTTCGCTGTCCGGCGGACAGATGCAGCGCGTCGCGCTCGCGCGCAGCCTCGTCTACAAGCCGCAGCTCTTGCTGCTCGACGAGCCGCTCTCGAATCTTGATGCCAAGCTGCGCCTCCGCCTTCGCGACGACCTGCGCCGCATCATCAAGCAGACTGGCGTGACCGCGCTGTATGTCACCCACGATCAGGCCGAGGCCGTGGTTCTGGGCGACCGCATCGGCGTCATGCGCGACGGCAAGCTTCTGCAGATGGCGTCCTCGGTCGATCTCTATAATCGTCCGTCCGATCTGTTCGTGGCGAACTTTACCGGCGCCTCCAATACGCTCGGCGGCAAGGTGATCGAGCGCAATGGCGATTACGGGAAAGTGCAGGCCCCCTCCGGCCAGACGCTGACCGCTTGGATGCCGCCCGGCGTTAAGGCGGGTGAAGCCGTCAAGATCGCGGTGCGGCCGGAAAACGTTCAGCTCGGCGTCGATGGCACGGCGGTTCCCAATCGCTTCACCGCGAAGGTCGCGGCCCAGCATTATCAAGGCGTGCAGACGATCTACGAGCTTTCGGCGCTCGGCGGTAAACTTGAGGCGCTGGAGCTCGGCACCCACCCGCGCTACGCGGACGGCGCCGACGTGGACATCGTCATTCCGCCGTCGCTGTGCTGGGCGTTCCCGGCCGATGAGAGGGCGGTGATCGAGTAGCGGGAGGGGCCGTTGCGCGAAGGCCGCGCGCGCGGCGCGCCGCTCAGCGCTCCAGCGCTTCCTGTGCCGCGATCTCGATGCCGAAGCCGGCGAGACCGACGTAAGTGCGCTGCGTCGAGGAGAGAAGCCGGATCGACGAGATGCCGAGGTCCCGGAGAATCTGTGCGCCGAGGCCGATCTCGCGCCAGTCCTGCGTGCGTGCGGCTTCCGTTCCGGTCTCCCGCACGTCCGGCGTGGCGACGATCGGCACGCCCGCGGTGCCGTCGCGCAGATAGACGATGACGCCGCTGCCGTGCTCCTTGAAATAGGCGAGAGCCGCGCGGATCGTCTGCGCGCCGCCGAACACGTCACCGATGACGTCGGCGCGATGCAGGCGCGCCGGAATGTTCTCTCCGTCGCCGATCTCACCATAGACGAACGCCATGTGATGCGTCTGGTCGAACGGCGTCACATAAGCATAGCCGCGTAGCGTCCCGATCTCGCTCGCGACGGAAAACTCGCCGACCCGCTCGACGAGCTTCTCGCGCGCTTGGCGGTAGGCGATCAGCTCGGCGATGGAGATGCGCTTGATCCCGTGTCGCGCGGCGAAGTCGTTGATCTGCGGCCCGCGCATCACTGTGCCGTCGTCGTTGACGAGCTCGCAGATGACGCCGACTTCCTCGAGGCCGGAGAGGCGGCAGAGATCGACCGCCGCTTCGGTGTGGCCGGAGCGCATGAGCACGCCGCCTTCCTTGGCGATCAACGGAAAGATGTGCCCGGGGCGCGCGAAGTCGGCGGCGCCGGCATTGCCGTTGGCGAGATTGCGCACGGTCGCCGTGCGGTCGTCGGCGGAGATGCCGGTCGTCGTCCCGTGGCGATAATCGACCGAGACCGTGAAGGCGGTCCCGTGCGGTGCGTCGTTCTCGGCGACCATCGGGGCCAGCCGCAGCCGCCGCGCGGTGTGGCCCGTCAACGGCGCGCAGACGATGCCGCAGGTGTTGCGGATGATGAACGCCATCTTCTCGGGCGTCGCATGGACGGCCGCCAGCAGCAGGTCGCCCTCGTTCTCACGATCGTCGTCGTCGACGACGATGACAAGCTCGCCGGCTTTGAAGGCGGCGATGACTTGTTCGACATTCGGCTGCGGCAGACGCACGGAACACTCCAATTTAGCAAAAGGCGTTGAAGCTCAGCGGTTGAACGGCCAAGCCGGCCCATCGCCCACCTGGCCCCGGTGTCGCAGATAGTGATCGGCGAGCACGCATGCGACCATGGCCTCGCCGATCGGCACGGCCCGGATGCCGACGCAGGGGTCGTGGCGTCCTTTGGTCACGATCTCTGTTTCTTCCCCGTAGCGGTTCACGGTGCGGCGCGGGTTGAGGATCGACGACGTCGGCTTGACCGCGAAGCGCGCGACGACGGCTTGACCCGTCGAGATGCCCCCCAGGATGCCGCCGGCATGGTTGGAGAGGAAACGCGGGCGACCGTCGTTGCCCATGCGGATTTCGTCGGAATTGTCCTCGCCGGAATAGGCGGCCGCCGCGAAGCCGGCGCCGATCTCGACACCCTTGACGGCGTTGATGCCCATCAGCGCGCCGGCGATGTCGGCGTCGAGCTTCCCGTAGACCGGCGCGCCGAGCCCCGGCGGCACGTTCTCGGCCACCACCTCGACCACGGCGCCGGCCGACGATCCGCTCTTGCGCGCGGCATCGAGGAAGCCGCTCCACACGTCGTCCATTGCGGGGTCGGGCGAGAAGAACGGACTTTGGGCGACGTGCGCCCAGTCCCAGCGGCTGCGGTCGATCTTGTGCGGTCCGATCTGGATCAGCGCCGCGCGCACGATCATGCCGGGCACGACCTTGCGGGCGACGGCGCCGGCGGCCACGCGCGCGGCGGTTTCGCGCGCCGAGGAGCGCCCGCCGCCGCGATAGTCGCGCAGCCCGTACTTCACGTCGTAGGTGAAATCGGCGTGGCCGGGACGGTAGACGTCCTTGATCTCGCTATAGTCTTTCGATCGCTGGTCGACGTTCTCGATCAGCAGCGCGATCGGCGTGCCGGTGGTGACCTGCTTGCCGCTCGCGTCGTCGCGCATCACGCCGGACAGGATTTTGACTTCGTCCGGCTCGCGCCGTTGCGTCGTGAAGCGCGACTGTCCCGGCCGGCGCTTGTCGAGATGCGCCTGGATTTCGGCGGCTTCCAGCGGGATGCGCGGCGGGCAGCCGTCCACGACGCAGCCCAGCGCCGGGCCGTGGCTTTCGCCGAACGTGGTGAAGCGGAACAGATGTCCGAACGTGTTGAATGACATGGCTTGGCTCGCAGCGGGCGTTGGTAGCCCGCGCTGCCCGACCGGTCAAATCGCGGCCGCCGCGTGCGGTTAAGAACCGAATGCACAGGGGAGGAGGGCGGCCAAGTCCTTCGAAAGGGCGTCATTGGCCCGGCGACGCCTCTCAGCCGGCCGCCTTCCGGCCCGGATAGGGCGCTTCCTTCAGAAGCTTGGCGAGATGGGCGACGCATGAGGCGAGCATCGGCGTCCACTCCGCGACCGCTTGTGGCGTTTTCTTGAGGTCGACGTAATTGACGCCGCCCATGGCCTCGCCGACCCAGTAGGTCACGCCGCCGGTCGGGATGGTGAAGCCGACTTCCGAAAGCGCCTGGTTTACCTCGGCCGCGACATGGTGCGCGCCGTCCTCGTTGCCGACCACGACGGCCAGCCCGACTTTCCCATAGGTCGGCATCCGCTGCATGGCGTCGCGTTCGCCCAGGAACGCGTCCATCCGTTCCAGCACCCGCTTGGCGACGCTCGAAGGCTGGCCGAGCCAGATCGGCGAGCCGATCACCAGGATATCGCTCGCCAGCACCTGTTCGCGCAGCGCCGGCCATTCGTCCCCGCCGCCTTCGTCTGCGGTCACGCCGGGCTTGATGTCGAGATCGGCAACGCGAACGACTTCGCCTTGCGCGCCATATTCACCGAGCGCCGCGAGAAATTCGCTCAATAGCCTTTGCGTCGACGACGGCTCCTTCGTGTCCTTCGTCGAGGGCTTCAAGGTGCAGTTCAGAGCGAGGACATTCAGCGGCATCGGTAACTCCCGAGTGATACTGAGGCGGTTACTTGCCCTTCTTGCCGAGCCGCTTGATCGCGGCGTCGAGCGGGCGCTCGCTGTCGCAGTATTGCGCCCACGCCTTCGATTTCTTGAGAAGCGCCGGCACGGTGCGCAGCGTGTAACGCCTCGGATCGAGGTCGGCGCGCACCTGTGCCCAGGTGAGCGGCATCGACACGGTGGCGTCCGGCCGTGCCCGTGGCGACAGCGGCGCGACCGCCGTCGCCGTGCGGTCGTTGCGCAGATAGTCGAGGAAGATGTGGCCGGTGCGCAGCTTCTTCGCCATGTTGACGACGTAGCGGTCGGGCTTGTCCGCCGCGAGCTGCTCGCACACGCCGCGCGCGAAGGCCTTGGCCGTCGGCCAATCGACGCCGCCCCGCTTCGCGGCGGCAAGCGGCGTGACGACGTGCAGCCCCTTGCCGCCGGTCGTTTTGCAGAAGGTCACGAGCCCGAGCGCCTCGAGGCGCTCACGCATCTCCTTCGCTGCCTCGACCACGGCGGAGAACGGCACGTCGGGGCCGGGATCGAGATCGAACACCAGCCGGCCCGGCACGTCCGGCTTGAACGGCTGGCAGTTCCACGGATGCAGTTCGAGCGCGGCGATCTGCGCCACCGCCGCCAGTCCTTCGACGCGGTCGATCTGCAGATACGGCTCGCGGTCGCCGGCGATGGTGACGAGTTCGAGGAGGTCGGACGTTCCCTTCATGGCGTGGCGCTGGAAAAACTGCTCGCCGCCGATTCCGTCCGGCGCCCGGACGATCGAGCACGGCCGCCCCTTGAGATGCGTGATCATCCAGTCGCCGACCGCCGCGAAATAGTCCGCGAGGTCGCGTTTCGTCACCGGCTCGCCGTCGCCCCCGTCCGGCCAGAGTGCCTTGTCGGGGTTCGACAGCGTGACGCCCATCACGGTCGCGTCACCTGGTCTCTCGTTTCGCGCATTCGTGCGTTTCGCGGCGCGCGCCGTCGTCGGTTTGGGGACGTCGGTCCTCGTCGCCTTGGCTGGCATTTCGGCCTCCACATCTTGCGACGGCTTGTCCTCGCGCAGGCCCTTGAAGGCGGCTTGCCGTACCATGCCGGAGCCGGTCCACCCGGCGAACGCGATCTCGGCGACGAGTTCCGGTTTCACCCAGGTGACGTTTGCGTCCTTCTTCGGCGCGCCCGCGCCACTGAAGGGTGACGTCTTGCTTTCGAGCGCCTTCAGGCGCGGACGAAGTTGTTTGAGCTTGGCCTGGCTGTAGCCGGTGCCGACGCGGCCGATATAGACGAGACGTTTGTCGCGGTGAACGCCGGCGAGAAGCGAGCGGAACTTGCCTTTCGTCGTCGTCCATCCGCCGATCACGACCTCGTGGCCGTTGTGGCATTTCGCTTTCGTCCAGGTGTCGCCGCGGCCGGAGCGGTAGGGCGCGGCAAGCTTCTTCGAGATGATGCCTTCCAGATTGAGCTGGCACGCCGATTCCCAGACGTCGCTGCCCTCGTTTTCGAAATGCTCGACATAGCGCAGGATCGCCGCGCTTTTCTTTGGCCGTCCCGCCAGCATCTCCTGCAAGCGCGCCTTGCGCTCGGACAACGGCTTCTGCCGCAGGTCCTCGTCACCGTCGAACAGGAGATCGAACGCGAAATAGATCAGGTCGTCGGTGCGGCCCTCCGACAACGCGGCTTGCAAGGTCGAGAAATCCGGCTCGCCCTTGTCGTTGAGCGCGGCGATCTCGCCGTCGATGATCGCGTCGGGCAGCGCGGCGGCGGCTCTCGCGATGGCGCCGAATTTCTCGGTCCAGTCGAGCCCTTTGCGCGTCTTGAGCGTGGCCTCGCCGTCGGCGACGCGAAGCTGGATGCGATAGCCGTCGAACTTGATCTCGTGCGCCCAGCCGGGGCCGCTGGGCGGCCGCTCGACCGATCGGCA
>JBDHSU010000059.1:0-23271 GCA_039808325.1 Variibacter sp.
TCCGGACCTCCCGGTCCTCCGATGCCAAGCTTGTCTCCCGGTTTCGCATTCTCCGCCCATGTCGAGGCGACGCCCTCGCCGTGCATGACGAAATCGATGTCCAACTCGCCAGCCTCCCGGTCCAGCCTGCGAACCGAATATGTCCTTGTTATTGGCATCGGGCGGCCGGGCGGCATCACCGCGTTTCCGTTCTCGCCGCGCATCGGCCATGCCGGCGCGCCGTTGCCAGCCGGTGGAATGACGAGCTTTATGTTCGGCCCTTCGGGAATCCCGCGCAGCTCATCCCCGCCGAGCGTCACCCGTTGCATCAACGGCGTAACGCGCGCGACGCGTAAGACTTCGAGCACGCGCATGCTTCGGAAGCGAAGGCGCCAAGGTTCGGCTGCTTCCTCGGTTGTTTCCATCTCACTCACGATCACAAACTTTCATCGAGCGTTACCAGGCCTTTTTGAGCGAGGCGACGACGCTTCGTCGCGCACCCCAGAAGCAGCCGTTTGCGAGAGCGTAACAGGCGGCGACGTACTCTTCGTCGAACAGATTGTTCGCGTTGACTCGCGCGCTCCAGCCCTTCATGTCGGGGCTCAGATACGAGAAGTCGTAATGGATGCCGGCGTCCACCAGCGTGACCGACGGCACGAAGAACGAGTTGGCCGGATCGCCCGCGCTGTCGCCGATATATCTCACGCCGGCACCCAAGCCGAAGCCGGCCAGAGGTCCGCTTCTGAATGTGTAGTCTCCCCACAGCGATGCCGTGACTTCCGGAACAGCGAAGGGACGCTTCCCGACGTTTTGCGGCATCCGGTCGGCTGTCACTTGCGCATCGATGTAGGTAAAGCTGCCGATCACATTGACGTTCGGCGAGAGGCTCGCTTTCGCCTCGATCTCGAAACCGCGGGATGAAACCTCGCCGGTCTGGAGATAGAATCCCGCATTCGCCGGGTCGGGGTTCACCACGTTCTGCTGGCGAATGTCGAAGTACGATGCCGTGATCATCGCGTCGTAGCCCGGCAACTTGTACTTCACGCCGAATTCGTACTGCTCGCCGCGCATCGGCTGCAGAGGCACATTGCCTGCCGACATATAGGGCGCGGGTTCGAACGAGGTGGAGAAGTTGATGTACGGCGCCAGGCCGTTGTCGAACAGATAAAGTGCGCCGGCGCGATAGGTCGTCGCCCGGTCATTCTGGTCGACGATCGATCGAGAGCCGTTTGCCAATGTGAGCGTATTGAACCGAATGTCCGATATGTCCTGGCGAGCGGCCAGAGACACGATCAGCCGGTCGATCTTCATCTGATCCTGCCAGTAGAATCCCAGGAAGGAGTTGTTCTGCGTCTGATCGGTCTGGAAAGCGGCGCGCGGTATATTGAGATTGTAGACAGGGTTGAGCACGTTCAGGCTCGGCACGCCCATCGCCTGTCCGAGCAGGCGTCGTGCATCCGTATACTGATAGTCCACTCCGAAGAGCATCTTGTGCTGGACAAGCCCGGTGTCGAACCGGGCTTCCGCCTGGTTGTCGACGACAACGCCATCGAAGGTTTCGTCGACCGCGGTCTTCACCCGCTGCAAGGTCGTCGGATCGGCGGGATTGAGGTACCCGCGCGTCGGAATGGCGTAGAATTCACTGTCGACGTGCTGGTAGCGCAGATTCTGCCGCACCGTCCAAACGTCGTCGAAGCGATGCGTGAATTCATACCCGGTTGCGTAATATTCACGCTTGTAGCTGTCGTGTGACGGATCGCCGACATAAAAGCTGGTCGGCAGGCGCCCATACGGGTTGGCCGGAACGCCCGGGCGGCCGGGCAGGAGGCCTTGCGCGGGGAGATAGTTTGGCTGGAAGCTTTTCGGGTCGTTTTGATACTTATTCAGGAACGTGAGAGTCGTGTCCGCATTCGGTCGCCATGTGAGAGCCGGCGCGAAATAAATCCGCTGCTGATCGGTGTAATCAACCGACGTCGAGGAATCGAGGCCCAGCCCGGTCACGCGATAGAGGAAATGCCCGTCCTTATCCAAAGGGCCGCCGACATCGAACGCTGCCTGCAGGCGCTGATAACTGCCAAGCTGGAATTCGACCTCGCCGAAGGGCTTTTCGGTCGGCCGCTTGCTCACCATGTTCACGAGGCCGCCTGGATTGCTCTGTCCGTAGAGGACCGAAGCGGGTCCCTTGATGACCTCGACGCGTTCAAGCCCATACGGATCGATGCTCGGAATCGCGTAGGAGACGCCGCGCTGTATCTTGAGGCCGTCGAGGAATTGAACGTAGCCAGCGGTGAAGCCGAAGCCGCCGAAGCCGCGAATGAAAATGTCGTCGAAACGATTGCCCGGCCGCGACCCTGCGACGACGCCGGCGGTGTACCGCAGGGATTCCGCGACGGTTTGAGAGCCTTGCTGCTCCAACTGCTCGCGGCCGACGACGGAAATCGACTGCGGATTCTCAAGGATCGGCGTGTCGCTTTTCGTTCCGATCGTGCTCTGGGTGGCGACGTAGCCCCGGACAGGGCCCGTTCCGCTTTCCGAAGGAACCGCAGGCGCCGATGGTGACGGTGGCGGCGCGGTCAGTCGCCGCGGCGCAGCGCGCGCCGTGGACCGGCCAGCCGTACGACCACGGGCTGCGGGCCGCTTGCGCGGCGCCGTCACGCGGACCGGTGGCAGGGTGTCGCCCGATCGCAGGCCGGGTTGCGCCTGAGCCGAAGGGAGACCATGCCAGACAACGGCGGCTGCGCAGAGGCATGTGCTCGCACACAACAGGCTCAACCGCCGACCCAAAGTCGTTCGCATCTGCACTTAGCCCCGCTCAAATCGCGGGCCAAGTTTTAGTGTGCATCGCAACCGCGACAATCGACCATGCTTTCGCCAGCGAGTGCGTTTCTTTCGTTTCTGTTTTGCATCGTTTCAGGGAAAGACTAGCTAGCGGAGTGTCTTGGGCGCCACGCCAAACCGCCGGCGAAAGATCGTGGCGAAGTGCGCAGGCGAATAGCCGACGCGATATGCCGCCTCGGAAACGGTCGTCTGCCCGCTTGCCAGCATGCGATAAGCTTGTTGCAGGCGGTGTTCCTGGAGCACCGCAAACACCGTCGTGCCGAAGACGCGGCGAAATCCTATCGTCAGCTTGGTTGTATTCAAGCCGACCTCGCGCCCCAATTCGGCCAATGATGGCGGTTTGTCCAATGCGGCGGTGAGACGGTCATAGGCGGCGTGAATACGCTGCAAATCCGAACTTGAAAGGCTGATTTCGATATCCTGCGCGCGCTGAATGACGGGATTGAGAGCCGAGGCCGCAAGCTCCAAGCCCTTGCCGATCAAGTACATCTTCCGCAGCGGCTCTTGCAGCGGGCATGTAATGATCTGCGATGCGAGAGACATGAGCACCTGACTGGCCGCCTGAACGTGAAGGAGCGGCTTGCGTCCCTGCCCGAGATTCTTGAGCATCTCGGCGGCGTCGAACCCAAACTCGTCGAGCGTGAGTGAGGGATCCAATTGCACAAGTACGAATCGCAGAGGAATATCGGCGGCGAGCCAGTGGACTTTGTTCGCGTCGTCTTCGTTGTAGATCAAACACGATTGCGGCCCGTTCATCTCCAGCGTGGGATGGTCCGCAACCTTGATTTGCTCTTTTCCGCTGAGAATAACGACGATCTTGAGCCCCTTCTTCAGCGGGCCCGTGCCTGAGGTCGGTGCGTCGATTTCGAGGGTGCCCGCGGACACGATCAATCGATCGGAGAAAATGCTTACGTATTGGCGCGCACTCAAACGCCGATCGATGTCCGGCGCGAGCCTGGCTGGTCCTCGTGATCCAACGTGCATGCGTCCACCAATATGCGATCAAAGCCGTCGATATAATGATCAACGCGCGGATCGCACACAGTGGCGCCTCGTTTTCTCGGCTAAGACTGGAATTGTTATAAATGGTGCCGCGCCCGTCGCCTCAAGGCGGCGATTGCCTATGACAACGGGGCGAGGCTCGGCGCAGGCATGGGAGTTTTCGAAGATCGGATTCGTTTCAACCGCGTGTTCTGCAGGTTCGCTCGATAGCAATACGAAGTTCTTATGGCGTTTCCGAGCGAGGCGAGAACCGGTTCGCGTGGACGGAGATCGGATCCTATTTGGGCGTGTCGAGTAAACCTGAAATCAGCGCCATGCGGACCAGATCCGACAGGCTGTTGGCATCCATTTTCGTCATAACATTTGCGCGATAGATTTCGACGGTCCTGGGGCTGATATTGAGATCATAGGCGATGGTTTTATTCGGGTGGCCGGCCACGAGGCCGTTGAGCACCTGGCGCTCACGTGGGGTGAGGCCCATCAGCCGTTCCTCGATTGCGGCGCGAACGGCGCGACGTTCTCTCTCCGAATCTTGATCGCGCAGGGCGGTTCGAACGGCTTGCAGAAGTAGATCGTCGTCGAACGGCTTTTCCAGAAAGTCCACCGCGCCGTGCTTCATGGCCTCGACCGCGAGCGGGACGTCGGCATGGCCTGTGATGACGACGACAGGTATGAGCATGTTAAGCTCGCGAAGACGTTTGAGAAGATCGATGCCACTCATGCCGGGCATCCGAACATCGGTCACCACGCATCCGCCCTGAATCTGTTTCAACGCGCTTAGAAAGGCTTCCGCGTCCGGGTAGACCGCCGCAGGTAGCTTGACTGCCTTGAATAGGAAAGCGAGCGATTGCCGCACGGCCTCGTCGTCGTCGATCACATGAACCAGAGGCTCATCTTGCATCGCTGAGATCCTCTCGTGTTACCGACCTCAGTGTGAATCTAAAGATCGTGCCGCCATCCGGATTCGGCTCAATCCAGATTCGCCCGCCATGAGCTTCCACGATGGTCCGGCAGATCGACAGGCCAACGCCCATGCCCTCCCGTTTGGTGGTTACGAACGGCTGAAATAGTTGCTTGGCCAAATCTGGTAAAATGCCGACCCCCGTATCGGCGACGCTAACCCTCACGAATTCGTCACCGTCCTTTACGGCGGAAATACTGAGGGTGCGCGTTTTCGAATCCTGCATTGCCTCAATCGCATTGCGAATGAGGTTGAGGAGGACTTGCTGGATTTGTACCCTGTCGACAAGAACGAAGTCCTTGCTGCCATTGAGATGGAGCTGCGTTCGAACGCCTTGGTTCTTCGCGCCGACCAGGGCGAGCGCGCTTGCTTCCTCCACGATCTTGGCGATGCTTTCAATACGCCTTTCGCTTTCTCCGCGGCCGACAAAGTCGCGCAGGCGGCGAATGATCTGGCCGGCGCGAAGGGCCTGCTCGGAAGATTTTTCGACAGCTTCGCGCACCATGATTAAATTTTCGTCCTGATGGCCGGCAAGGATACGTTGCGAGGCCTTCAGATAATTTGTGATGGCGGAAAGCGGTTGGTTGAGCTCGTGTGCGAGTGCGGAGGCCATTTCGCCCATCGCGGTGAGCCGCGAGATGTGGAGAAGCTCGGATTGTAATTCCTGCAGCCGCGCCTCGGTGGTCTGTCGTTCCGTCAAGTCCCGGACGAACCCGGTAAAGAAGCGCCGTTCGGTGGAGTGCATTTCTCCGACCGAAAGTTCGATCGGAAAAGTCGAGCCGTCCTTTCGCTGGCCGACAACAACCCGACCGATGCCGATGATACGCCGCTCGCCTGTTTGGAGATAGCGTTCAAGGTATCGGTCGTGATCCTCCCGATATGGCGAGGGCATCAAAATCTTCACGTTCTGACCGGCAATATCCTTGCCATCGTAGCCAAACAGCCGTTCTGCCGCGGCGCTGAAGGACTGGATTGTTCCTTTCTCGTCGATGACGATCATCGCATCCGGCACCGTGTTGAGTATGGACCGGAGATGGGCTTGGCCCGCCAAAGCGGATTCCGTGCTTCGCGCTGCTTCAATCTGGGTGCGTTTAAGGCGCTCGCCGAACCAGGCGACACCGGCTCCCACGAGCACGAACGTCACGGCGCGCGCGATCTCGAGAAAAAATAGCGGGGTGTCGACGTCGCTCAATATACCGGCGTCGCCGGTCGCGAACATTTGCAGGAACAGGGCTCCGGCCGTCGCCAGAAGGCCGGGGCCCAGGCCCCCGACGACTCCGACGATGATGACGGCCGGAATGAGGAATATGTAAAGCGCCTGATTGGCAAGCGTCGGCCCGAGCCATGCGCGCATCAGGAGCGTCAAGGCAATGACCGTCAAAGCGAGCCCGTAGACGACCGTGCGCTTGTGCCTGACGATCAGCGCAGGCCACGCTTGTCGTGCTTTCCTGTCCGTGCCTCGAGCCATGGTAGAGCCTGAATTGCCGCGAAATCACCGCTTCCCAAAACGTCACGCCGCTAAGGGATATCCCTTAGGGAGAATATCCGAATTTTCATCTCGCGGTGCCCCCGTTACGCCTAGGTGAACGATGGAGGCGCAAGATGATGATCCAGAACGCGGCGCAGGTTCGGCCTTCGATAAAAGGTGTTCCGGGCGGAGGAACGATCCCGTCCGAGGCGCCCGAGAGCATCATCGATGCCATGGGTACGAGGATGGCGTTCAAACGGAACGCTGAAATTTACGGCGAAAACGAGCCTGCGGATTACCTCTACAAGGTCGTATCGGGCGCTGTTCGCACCTACAAGGTGCTTGCGGACGGCCGCCGCCAGATCGGCGCCTTCTACCTGGCTGGCGATGTTTTTGGCCTCGAGAACGCCGACCGTCACGCGTTCTCCGCAGAGGCGATCTGCGATTCGAAGGTTGTTCTTATCAAGCGCGGCGCGATCATAGGCTTGGCCGCTCGCGACAACAGTGTCGCTCGTGAACTTTACCAGATCACGTGCCGCGAATTGGAGCGGGTCCAGGAGCATGTTCTCGTTCTCATTAAAAGCGCCGAGGAGCGCGTCGCGGGCTTCCTCCTCGAAATGGCGAAGCGTACGCCTGATGCAAATCAGGTGCAGTTGCCGATGTCGCGTCAAGACATCGCAGATTATCTCGGCCTCACGATCGAGACGGTCTCTCGAACCATGACCCGTCTCGAGAGTGTCGCCGCCATTGCCCTGCCGAGTTCACGGTGCATCGTTTTACGCAACCGCGACACTCTTGGCCGGCTCAATAGCTGATTTTGCGTATGGAAGGAGACCATATGCGCTGCAACGGCTGAAGCCTATCGGAGGAAGCCATGCGGTATCTAGTGAAGTTCATGAAGCACGTCCGCGGAGACAACGGCTACGAAGTCGATATTTGTCAACGGTGGCTGGAAGTCGACGCAAACAGCAAATCAGCGGCGCTCAGCCTCGCCAAGAAACAGTTCTGCGCCGCCGAGCGAGTTCGAGATTGGACAACGCACGCGGATCGGATCCAGATCACCGAGGCTGAATATCCGTCATAGAAATCCAGGACGCAGGCGGTCAGGGTGGCGTTGGGTTCGGGGTTTGGAAGGGGGCGAGGCGCAGTCTGACAAGGCGGTTTTTTCCGTCGGCGCCGCTTTCGGCGATCGAAAAGCCAAACTCGGCGCACATTTGCAGCATCGCAGAATTCTCGGCGAGGACTTCACCAACGATCTCATGAATTCCCTCCGCTCGCGCGTACTCCACGAGCATCTGCATCAGCAGCCAGCCTAGGCCTTGACCTTTCAAATCGGAACGCACCAGTACGCCGAATTCGGCCGTGTCGCTGTACGTCAGGACATGCAGCCGCCCGACGCCAAGCATTTCCCCGGTCGCTTCGTGGATGATAACGAACGCCATGGCACGCGCGTAATCGATCTGCGTGAAGCGGCTAATGAACGCATGCGTGAAGCTCTTCACCGGCGCAAAGAATCTCAGACGTAAATCGTCTGGCGTCATTTTCTCCAGAAACGGCGTGTAAAGCGGCTCGTCTTCCGGCCGTACGGGACGCACGAGCAGCGGCGTCCCATCACGCGCCCGCGTGCGGCGCTCCCATTCCTTAGGGTACGGTCTGATCGAAAAACGGGGATGGCCGCGCCAGCCGGTTGGCGCGGGGGCGACGGCAATCCGCCCATCGAGGGCGATAACGCCCTTGTCATCCGCCAGCAGCGGATTGAGGTCCAGCTCCCTGATTTCCGGCACATCGGCGGCGAGTTGGGAGAGTTTGACGAGGACCAGTGCGACGGCGTCCGTGTCGGCCGCAGGTATGTTGCGATAGCTTTTGAGGAGTCTGGAGGCGCGTGTGCGCGATATCAAATCGCGGGCAAGGGCGAGATCGAGCGGCGGTAGAGCAAGCGCCTTGTCGTTGATCACCTCGACGGCGGTTCCGCCACTGCCGAAGGCGATGATCGGTCCGAACGTGGCGTCGCTTGCAATGCCGGCGATGAGTTCGCGCGCGTGAGAACGGACGATCATTGGATGGACCGTGACCCCGGAGATGCGGGCCCCGGGCTGGGCGGCGCGTGCTCGCGCCAAGATGGCCTCGGCGGCTGCGTGCACGGCACTCTCATTGGCGAGATTGAGCTGAACGCCGCCGATGTCGGATTTGTGCACGATATCAGGCGAGAGAATCTTTAACGCCACGGGTCCTTTTGCGAGAAGCGGCTTGGCGAGCTCAACGGCCTCCGCCGCCGTCCGCGCGAGCGAAACCGACGCGATCGGAATTGCATAGCATCCCATGACGTCCGCGATTTCGAGCGGATCAAGCCATGTTCGCCCGCTCTCGATCGCGCCGTGAACAATGGCTCGTGCCTTCTGGCTGTCGGGCACAAAATCCGACGGAAAGCTCGGCGGCGCCGCCATCAAAGCGTCCAGGCGCTCTCGATAGTGGACGAGATGCATGTAGCCGCGCACCGCTTCGCTTTCGGACCGATAAAGGGGAATGCTGGCGGCTGCGAGTTTCGTTTCGGCGTCTCCATCGTCGCCGAGCCACACCGCGAAGACCGGCTTGGCCGGGTAACGTTGATTCCGATGCTTGCGTACGGAAGACGCGACCGCGTCGGCCGCTTCCCCCGCCGACGCGAGCGCCGTCGGCACGTTGATGACGAGGAGCCCGTCGTTTGCCGGATCCGCGAGCAATGCATCGGTCGCCATCGCATAACGAGCGGCGTCGGCGTCTCCGACGATGTCGACGGGATTGGCTTTCGACCAGGTCGGCGGAAGTCGATCGTTCAGCAGTTTCACGGTCTGCTCACCGAGTGACGCGAGCTGCCCTCCGAAGTCGAGCAGACGATCGACCGCAAGAACGCCGATGCCGCCTCCATTGGTCAGGATGGCGAGACGGCCGCCGACGAAGGGGCGGATGTGACCCAGCGTCTCCGCTGCGGCGAAAAGCTCATCCAGATCGAAAACCCTGACCAATCCAACTCGGCGGAAGGCCGCGTCATAGACGGCGTCAGCGCCCGCGAGCGCTCCGGTGTGCGTGCGCGCCGCGACCGCGCTCTGCGTGTGCCGTCCGGCTTTGATCACGATGACCGGTTTCGCGCGCGCGGCCGCGCGCGCGGCGGACATGAATTTGGGGGCGTCCTGGATGGCCTCGATGTAAAGAACGATCGAACGGGTCGCTCTGTCGGCGACGAAGTAGTCGAGAAGATCGCCGAAATCGACGTCGATCTGGTTGCCTAGGGACACGATGCCGGAGAAGCCGACCGAGCGTCGTGCCGCCCATTCCACCATGCCTGCGGCGATGGCTCCGGACTGTGAAATCAGCGCGAGGCTGCCGGGCTCGGCCATATGCGCCGCGAAGCTCGCATCGAGCATCAAGCGCGGCACCTGAATTCCAAGGCAATTCGGCCCCAGCAGCCGCATGCCGCTCCGATACGCGATCTGTTGCGCCGCCTCGGACAGCGAGCCCTTTCCTTCACCGAGCCCCGCGGTGATGATGATGGCCGCGGCGCATCCACGGGCGCTGGCGCTCTCGATAATTCCCGGCACGGTTGCGGGTGGAGACGCGATCACCAGGAGGTCCGTTTCAGGCAGGTCGTCGACGCTCGGAACGGCGGAGGTGCCGTCAATCTCCGGGTATCGTGGATTGACAAGCCTAATCTCTCCAGCAAATCCGGCTCGCTTGAGATTGCTAAGAATCTTGCGCCCGACCGATTGTTCGCGCGGACTTGCGCCGACCACCGCAACCGAACGCGGCGCAAACAGCTTCTCGAGGCGGTAAGTCGTCATAGGATGAGCCGTGCGTTTTCGCGATTCCCTGCGATCGCGATTGAACCCAACCAAAAGGAAGAATGCCTTCGCAGCAAGGCCGTCAGGAGCCGCGCGGAGCGGCCGGTTTATTGGACGAGAGGTGAAACGCTTGCGGCGAGGTCAACCCCCTCGATATCGGCCTGGCCAGCGAGCATGCTTACATATTGCCGTAGCGCCTTTTCTTCAACAGCCGCGCGTAGATATGCGGCGACGCGTTCTTGCACCATCTCGAATGGAAGCGTGCGGCCGGGAATGCGCTGGTCCACGGCGACGATGTGGAAGCCGTAACGTGTCTTGACGAGCTCGCGCAGAATGCCGGTCGGCCCGAGGCGGAACAGCACCTTCTCGAATTCAGGCACCATATCGCCGCGACTGATTTGGCCGAGGTTGCCGCCCTGTTGACCGGAGGGGCAGTTGGAAAGTTCGGTGGCGAGCGCCGCGAAGCGGTCCGGCTCACGCAGCAAGATGGCAAGTGTTTTCTCCGCGCGGCCGCGTACGTCCGGGATGTTCACCCGCGGCGTCACTTGAAACAGGATGTGGCGCGCGTGAACGATATCGCCGCTCGTGAAGGCGGATGGGTTTTGCTCGTAATAGCGCCGGCATTCCGCTTCCGTGGGGTCGGGAGTCGCCACCTCCCGCGCGAGCAGGTTCTCGATCGCCGCGCCGACGCGATCGTCGTCGTGGGCAACGCCCTCGATGAGGCCGAGGCCGACCGCACGCTGGCGCAGAAGCTCGCGTGTCGCCGCAAATTCCGGCGAGACCCCGTCGATCTCGACCGCTACGCCGTTGACGGAGATGCTCATGGGCGAACCGGCTCGTCGGCTCGCGTCTTCGGAGTGCGCACGATCTGATAAGGACGAAACAGATAGGCGAGCGCACCGGCGCCGCTCCAGATGTGGATCATGCGCGTGAACGGAGAGACAAGGAACAGCGTGAAGCCGAGCAGAACATGCAGCTTGTAGGTCAACGGCACATCAATCATCAGCGCCGCCACGCCGCCATCGAGCGTGACGATGCCCTTCACGTAGCTCGTCAACGTCTCGAACAGTCCACCATCCATGTGGAAGGCCGAAAGCGGCACCGTGAGCAGCCCGAGAGCAAGCTGCATCCATAGCATCAGCGTGATGGCGATATCCCATTTGCGACTGTTGAGACGGATGCGCGGATCGGTCAGCCGGCGGTGAATCAGGATCGTCAAGCCGGTAATGGCGACGAGACCCGCGATGCCGCCGACCACCATCGCCAGGAGTTGATGCGCGACCGGAGAAAGCGCCCAGTCGATCGCCCAATGCGGCGCGAGAAAGCCGGCGAAATGACCGAGGATCACGACGATCACACCGTAATGGAAGAGATTCGATCCGAGCCGCAGCTCGCGCTTGCGCAGCATTTGCGAGGAATCGCTCTTCCAGGTGTAGGGCTCACGGTCGAAGCGGATCAGACTCCCGATCAGCAGAACCACGAGGCAGATGTAGGGATAGACCCCGAACAGCAGTGTGTTCACGTAAGTATTGGAGAGCATGGCTTATCTCCCTTGCATCTTGGCGGGCGCCACTGGGACTGTGTCGGCAAAGGCAGGGCGCTCGACCCAATCCCGGTCGAGCGTCTCCGCGCTCTCGCGTGCCGGGGGCACTTTGGCGACGTCGACCGGCGGCGCGCCGGCGATCACCAGGAGGGCCTGGAGCGCTGCGGCATATCGACTGCGCCGCGCGACCAACGAACGGGTGATCGCGGTAAGAATGTCCGCGCAGTCGGCAAGCATGTCGCGCGCCTCGGCGAGCTCGCGGCGGCTCAGATATTCGAGCACCGCCGGCAGGAAGTCGGGCAGTTCGCGCGCGGATAGTTCGAAGCCCGCCGCCTCGTAGATGCGTTTGAGCTCGACCATTGCCGCGCCGCGATCGCGGCTGTCGCCGTGCAGGTGCTCGAACAGGTTCAGCGAGAGCGCGCGGCCGCGGTCGAAAAGATCGACATAGTGTTCCTCGGCGGCAAACAGGTCGAGATCGCCGATCTCGGCGATCAGCGCGAGCAGACCCTCACGCTCGCGCGGCGCAACGAGCGGAGAGGCGCGCACGACGTCTGCGATTTCGGTCAGCGCCTCCCGCATTTCCTCGGTCGGATAGGAGAGGAGAGCGCTTAGTGCTTTGAACAACAGCATGGCGCTAATCTCATGTGTCCACAGGCCGCACCGGTGTGAGTTTGCGGCGCCCCATCTTGCCGCCGAACAACGTCGAGTGCGGTGGCCCGAAATCGCAGCCATTGCCGAACGTGAAGCCGCAGGAGGTTTTGAGTCCATAGGCGTCTTCGGCGTGTTCGCGGTGGCTCGTCGGGATGACGAAGCGATCCTCATAGTTGGCGATAGCGAGGTAACGGTGCATCTCCTCGACCTGGGCCGCCGTGAGTCCGGCCTGCGCCAGGACCGCCGTGCCGTCACCCTCGCCAAGCTGTCGCTGGCGGAAATAGATGCGCATGGCCAGCATCCGCTCCAGCGCCGAGACGATCGGCGCCTCCGCGCCGGCGGTGAGCAGGTTGGCGAGATAGCGTACCGGGATGCGCAGCGAACGTACGTCCGGAATCTCGCCGACCGTCTCGATCGCGCCGGCGTTTGCGTGTGACTGGATCGGCGAGAGCGGCGGCACGTACCAAACCATCGGCAGCGTGCGATATTCGGGATGCAGCGGGAAGGCGATCTTCCACTCGACCGCCATCTTGTACGCCGGCGATCGCTTCGCCGCCTCGATCCAGTTGTCGGCGATGCCATCGGCACGGGCCTGCTCGATGACGGCAGGATCGTTCGGATCGAGGAACAGCCTGAGCTGTTCCTCGTAAAGGGCCTGCTCGTCCTCGACGGAAGCCGCCTTCTCGATGCCGTCGGCGTCATAGAGCAGCACGCCGAGGTAGCGGATGCGGCCGACGCAGGTTTCCGAGCATACGGTCGGCTGGCCGTCCTCGATGCGCGGATAGCAGAAGATACACTTCTCGGCTTTGCCGGAGGTCCAGTTGTAATAGATTTTCTTGTACGGGCACCCGGACACGCACATGCGCCAACCGCGGCACTTGTCCTGGTCGATGAGGACAATGCCATCTTCCTCGCGCTTGTAGATCGAGCCTGACGGACAGGAAGCGACGCAACTCGGGTTGAGGCAGTGCTCGCACAGCCGCGGCAAGTACATCATGAACGTGTTTTCGAACTGGCCGTAGATGTCCTTCTGTACGGCCTCGAAATTGTAATCCTGCGAGCGTTTGTCGAATTCGCCGCCGAGAATCTCCTCCCAGTTCGGGCCCCACTCGATCTTCTCCATCGGCCGACCGGTGACCAGCGAAAGCGGCCGGGCCACTGGCGTGGTCGGCAGTTCAGGTGCGACGTGAAGATGCTCGTAGTCGAAGGTGAAGGGTTCGTAGTAGTCGTCGATCTCCGGCAGGTTCGGATTGGCGAAGATGTTGGCGAGCACGGCGAGCTTGCCGCCCTGCTTCGGCACGATCTTGCCGTTCTTCCTACGTTTCCAGCCGCCGTTCCAGCGCTCCTGGTTCTCCCAGTCCTTGGGATAGCCGATGCCGGGCTTGGTCTCGACATTGTTGAACCAGGCGTATTCCATGCCCTGCCGCGAGGTCCACACCTGCTTGCAGGTGACGGAGCAGGTGTGGCAGCCGATGCATTTGTCGAGGTTGAGCACCATCGCAACTTGCGCACGGATCTTCATGATGCGGCCTCCTCGGCGATCGGGTCGACGGGATTGGAGCGGTCGAGCCACTCAACCTTGATGAGTTTGCGCACAACCACGAACTCGTCACGGTTGGACCCGACAGTGCCGTAATAGTTGAAGCCGTAGGAAAGTTGCGCGTAGCCGCCGACCATATGCGTTGGCTTGAGCACCGTGCGCGTCACCGAATTGTGGATGCCGCCGCGCTGTCCGGTGATCTGTGAGCCGGGCACGTTCACGATCTTCTCCTGCGCGTGGTACATCATGCACATGCCTTCCTGCACGCGCTGGCTAACCACGGCGCGCGCGGCGATTGCGCCGTTGAGGTTGAAGAGCTCAATCCAGTCGTTGTCGACGATGCCGGCCTTCCTCGCGTCTGTCTCGGACAGCCACACGATCGGCCCGCCGCGCGACAGCGTCAGCATGATGAGATTGTCGGTATAGGTTGAATGGATGCCCCACTTCTGGTGCGGCGTGATGAAGTTGAGCACGATCTCCTTCTCGCCATTCGCCTTCTTCCCGAGCATGGCGGCCGCCGTGCGGGTATCGATCGGCGGCCGGTAGACGGCGAAGCTCTCGCCGAAATCGCGGAACCAGCGATGGTCCTGATAAAATTGCTGGCGGCCGCTGATCGTGCGCCACGGGATCATCTCGTTCACATTCGTATATCCGGCCGTGTACGAGACATGCTCGCTCTCGATGCCGGACCATGTCGGCGAGGAGATGATCTTTCGTGGCTGCGCCTGGATATCGCGGAAGCGGATTTTTTCGTCCTCGCGGGTTTCGGCGAGATGGATGTGATTGCGTCCGGTCACCTTGCCAAGCGCTTTCCACGCCTTGACCGCCACCTCGCCATTGGTTTCCGGCGCGAGGTAAAGAATGACCTCGGCCGCGTCGATGTCGGTTTCGATGCACGGCCGCCCATGCGTCGGGCCGCCGTCATTGACGCGGTAGTTCAATTTGCCGAGGCCCGCGACTTCGCTCTCCGTGTTCCAGGCGATTCCCTTGCCGCCGTTGCCAAGCTTGTCGGCGAGCGGTCCGAGGGCCGTGAAACGGCGATAGGTGTTTGGATAGTCGCGCTCGACGACAGTGATCTGCGGGGCGGTAACGCCAGGCACGAGGTCGCATTCGCCGCGCTTCCAATCCTTCACATCGAATGGCTGCGCGATCTCTGCCGGCGTGTCGTGCTGGATCGGCGTGAGCACCACGTCGCGCTCCACGCCGAGATGGCCCTCGGCCAGTTCGGAAAAACGCTTGGCGATGGTCTTGTAGGTTTCCCAGTCGCTTTTCGACTCCCACACCGGGTCCACCGCCGCCGACAGCGGATGGATGAAGGGATGCATGTCGGATGTGTTGAGGTCGTTCTTTTCGTACCAAGTCGCGGTCGGCAGCACGATGTCGGAATAAAGACAACTCGTCGACATGCGGAAGTCGAGCGTGGTGACGAGGTCGAGCTTGCCTTCCGGCGCCTTGTCGCGCCAAGCGACATCCCGCGGCTTCTCGCGGCCTTCCTCGCCGAGGTCCTTGCCCTGCAGACCGTGTCGCGTGCCAAGGAAATGGCGCAGGAAATATTCGTGCCCCTTGCCGGAAGAGCCGAATAGATTCGAGCGCCAGATGAACAGGTTGCGCGGGAAATTGACCGGATTGTCGGGGTCCTCGCAGGCCATGGAAAGGCTGCCGGATTTCAGGCCGGCGACGACGTGCTCCTTGATGCCGCTGCCCGCTTTCTCCGCCTCGGCGGCGAGCGTCAGCGGGTTGACGTTGAGTTGCGGCGCCGAAGGCAGCCAGCCCATGCGCTCGGCCCTGACGTTCAGGTCGATCATGCTGCCACGGTAGGGAGCCGGGTCGGCAAGCGGCGACAGGAGTTCCGAGACGTCGAGCTTCTCGTAACGCCACTGGTCGGAATGCGCGTAGAAGAAGGACGTGCCGTTCATCTGACGCGGCGGCCGTACCCAATCGAGCGCGAAGGTGAGCATGGTCCAGCCGGTCTGTGGCCTGAGCTTCTCCTGCCCGACGTAATGCGCCCAGCCGCCCCCGGAGACGCCGACCGTGCCGCACATCATCAACATGTTGATGATCGAGCGGTAGCCCATGTCCTGGTGATACCAGTGGTTCATGCCGGCGCCGATGATGACCATTGAGCGGCCCTCGGTCTTCTCGGCATTTGTCGCGAAGCCGCGTGCGACCTCTATCGCATGGGACGCCGAGACGCCGGTGATCCTCTCCTGCCAGGCGGGTGTATAAGGTACATTGTCGTCGAAGCTCTCGGCGCAATCCCCGCCAAGGCCACGGTCGAGTCCGTAATTGGCGCAGAGGAGATCGAACACGGTTACCACGTAGCTCTCGCCGTCGGCAAGCTTGATGCGGCGCACCGGCACGTTGCGGAGGAGTACGTCGCCGCCCTGATCGTTGCTCGCGAAATGCGGATGCGGCGTGCCGCCGAAATAGGGGAAGGCAACGGGCAACACATCGTCGCGCCGGTCGATCAGGCTGAGGCTGAGCTTGACGTCGTCCCCGGTCTCGCCGTCCTTTTCCTCGAGATTCCAGCGGCCCGTCGGCTCGCCGTCGGCGGGCCAACGATAGCCGATCGAGCCTTGCGGTACGACGAGCGCGCCGGTCTCCTCCGCCACCGCGATTGTTTTCCACGCCGCGCGCTGCGACACCGGCGCGTCCGGCAGGTCGCTCTGACGCAAATAGCGGTCCGGCACGAAACGCTCGCCGTCCCGGCGCAGGCGCACCAGCAGCGGCATGTCGGTGAGACGCCGGCAATAGTCCTGGAAATAGGGCGTCTGCCGGTCAAGGAAGAATTCCTTCAGGATCACATGGCCCATCGCCATCGCAAGAGCGGCGTCGGTGCCTTGCTTGGGATGCAGCCACAGGTCCGACAATTTGGCGACCTCGGCATAGTCGGGCGTCACTGCCACGACCTTGGTGCCGTTGTAGCGCGCCTCGACGAAGAAATGCGCGTCGGGCGTGCGCGTCTGCGGCACGTTGGAGCCCCAGGCAATGATGTAGCCGGAATTGTACCAGTCGGCGGATTCGGGAACGTCCGTCTGCTCGCCCCAGGTTTGCGGCGACGACGGTGGCAGGTCGCAGTACCAGTCGTAAAAGGAGAGCAGCGTGCCGCCGATCAGGCTCAGATAGCGCGCGCCGGAGGCATAGGAGACCATCGACATCGCGGGAATCGGTGAGAAGCCGACGACGCGGTCCGGCCCCCAGGTTTTGACGGTGTGAACATTGGCGGCGGCGATGATCTCGGCGACCTCGTCCCAGGAGGAGCGTACGAAGCCTCCACGGCCGCGCATCGCCTTGTAGGCACGAGAGGTATCGGTGTCGCCGACGACCGCGGCCCAAGCCTCGACGGGCGCAAGCGTCTTGCGCGCTGCTCGCCACGCCTTGAGAAGGCGGCCGCGCACCATGGGATATTTGATGCGGCTCGCACTGTAGAGATACCAGCTATAGGACGCGCCACGCGAGCAGCCGCGCGGCTCGTGGTTCGGCATACCCGGCCGCGTGCGCGGATAGTCGGTTTGCTGGGTTTCCCAGGTGACGACACCGCTTTTGACGTAGATCTTCCACGAGCACGAGCCGGTGCAGTTCACGCCATGCGTCGAGCGCACGATCTTGTCGTGCTGCCAGCGCGAGCGGTAACCTTCCTCCCACATGCGATCTTCGTCGCGCAACTCGCCATGATTGCCGGAAAAGGCTTCGCGCCGTCGAGAGAAATACGTAAGGCGTTCGAGGAAATGGCTCATATGCTCTTTCCCTGGTTGGACGCGGACGCGCTTACGGCGCAGCCTGCGGCGAGATCTTTTCTCCCATGATAGGAGCGCGGCGCACCTCGGTCAGGTAACTCAACATCAGCGACACGGCGACGATGCCATAAAGCAGCATGAAGCAGCTTGAATTGACGCCGAACCCATCGAGGAGGGCGCCGAACATGATGGGCAATAGGAAGCCGCCAAAACCACCCGCCATTCCGACGATACCGGAGACTGCGCCCATACGGTCAGGGAAGTCGTCGGCGATGTATTTGAATGTAGACGCCATCCCGCACGCGAAGGCGATGCCGAGAATCAAGAGCAGTCCGGTGAAGAACCAGGACGGTAATGCGATGCCGAAGCGCAGCGGTGCGTCGACCGTGTGCACGATCAATTCCGTCTTCGGGTAGGAGAGAAGGAAGAGACAAATCCACGCGACCCAGAGAACCCACCACGTGACGGCGTGAGCTCCGAACCGGTCGGACAGCCAGCCGCCGAGGGCTCGAAAGGCTCCTCCCGGCAGCGCGAAGCAGGCTGCGAGCAACGAAGCTTGCGCGATCGAGAAGCCATATTCCGTCTTGAAGTATTGCGGCATCCAGATCGAAAGCGCGGTAAAGCCGCCGAACACGATGGAATAGTATTGACAATACTTCCACACGCGCGGATCGCGCAGAACGGTGAGCTGCTGCGTTATCGACGGCGAGGCGCCGTCGGATCTCGTTGGATCGCGCGCCGAGAAGATCCAGAACACGGCCGCCGTCGCAATCAGTCCGGCCGCGTAAACCTTCGGCACCATTTCCCAGCCGTAGCGATCGATGAGGAAGGGCGCGACGAACATATTGAGCGCCGCACCGGTCGTGCCGGCGCCGAAGAAACCCATCGCGAACCCGCGCTGCTCCTTGGGGAAGAAGCGCGCGACATATGGCGTTCCCACCGAAAACGAGGCGCCAACGAGACCCAGGGCGAGGCCGAGCAGCAGGAACTGCCAGAACGCTGTGGCATAGGCGGACAGCCAAACCGGAATGGCGCAGCCGATCAAAAGTAAGAGCATGATGCGCTGGCCGCCGAAGCGGTCCGTCCATATGCCGAGCGGCAGGCGGAAGAGCGCGCCCGTCAAGACGGGAGTGGCCGTGAGAAGTCCGAATTGCGTCGCGTCCAGGCCAAGTTGGGTGCGAATCGGAATGCCGGTCACGCCGAACATCATCCACACGGCAAAGCAGACCGTGAATGCCCAGGTGCTGACGAGCAGAACAGCGATGCGATTCGATGCTGACATGCCGACCTCTGGAAACGGCGCTCGTTCGATCAGTATGGCGCGTGGCGGACGCCGCTACAACTTTATGTTGGAGTCCGCATTCCAATTCTATCAACGGCCTTGCCGGTGTCTTTGCGCTTCAGCAATGACGTGGCGAGAGGAATGCGAACGGTAATTTGCGCCCGGGTTTTGCCGGCAGCGTCTCATTCAATGAGATAATGAAGATGCCGATGCGGATGATCACAATCGTGCCCGAGACGAGAATACCGGTGCTGAGATGGCGTGAGGCGCCTCCGGGTGCTCTCGTCCCCGCCGAGGTAAACGTCGGCGCGGCGATGCCGCGGAACAGGCCGGAAAGCGCGAAAATATGGAACGTGGCCGCGCACCGATGCTCAAAACGCTTTTCGTAAGCTTGCGGTAAATCAACGTATGTGTGTCGACCGCCGATCATCATGACATGGTGACAATCGAGGAATCGACATGTCGACCGCGAATATTCTGATTATTGCCGGTGCCGTTTTTGTCTTCGCAATTCTTACGGCGGGACTGTGGGGCGCCGTCCGGCGAATGCGTAGGTCCTGTGCGGGTGTCGGCGAAATCGAAGCGCCCTGCTCCAGGATCGCTCCGGTGGCGAACAAGGCGCCGGGGTTACCCGACGGAGCGCGCCGCGCCATGGCGCGCTGACGTCAGCCGGTCCATCGAGCGGTGGGCCGCGAGGCTCTGTGTCACACAAACACGGGCCTATGCTCCGCGCAATGTCGCCAGCGTCCAGGTTATAAGTTCCGCCGTCGCCTTGCCGAAGGCATCGTTGAGAGAGGCGACCGTCGCCGAAGTACCGGATTCCGCCACCGGACGCGTCGAGCGAAAGACGTTGCCGGCAAGGATGTGGCCGTCCTTGTCCAGAATCTTGGCGGCGAATTCGACGGTCGCTTCCGGCTTGTCGCCGACGGTGACATGGAATCCGCGAAGGTCGAGAGTCAACTGAAACTCCGATGCAAGACCGTCGAGGGGGCGCGACACTTTCATAAATTTCGCGTCCTCAAAGCTTTGCACGATCCGCGCTTGGATCAGCTTTGGAATATTGTCGCTCCACTGTGCGTCCGGCGCTCCCTGCTGCTCTCCGTCCGCGGCCAACGTCACGATTTTTCTGGTGTCGAGCGCGATCACGGCCGTTGGTTCGCCGACGACGAGTTGTTTGTTCGGCAAGGGATCCGTCGTACGAACAGTAACGGCGGAAAGATCGTAAAGGCGGGGCGACGGCGGGGTGGCCGCGCCGGTTAACCGCGCCAGCCCGTCGATGATGCCGTCCAGTTTGCCGGAGTTGCGCGAAAGCGCGCCCGAGAAAGTGTCGATATTGACCACGGCACTATGAAGCGGCTCGGCATTCTCCTTCAGAATATCATTGAGCCTGTTGAGCGTATCGCGTGCGCTTTGCATCATATCCCGTCCGGCGGAGGCATCCGCGACCAGGGTAGGAACGCCACCTCCGCCGGGCGGCTGAAGGGGAACACCGGCTCCGCCGTAAAGGGTCAGGGAAGGTGAGGCCATAAGGCCCTGCGTCTCGATCGAAATCCGCGTGTCGCTCCGAATGGGCGTAGACGGATCGACAAGAATCGTCGCCATCACATGACGCGCATCGTTCATATCCAGGCGAAGGTCGGTGATCTCGCCCACTCTCACTCCGTTGAACAGAACGGAAGATCCCTTTCGCAGGCCCGAGACCGAGCCCTCGAAACGGACCGCATAGATGCTCCCTTCCGATAACCGGCCTGCGCCATGCAGCCAGTAGACGAAGCCGAAGGCGAGCGCCGTGATGACAACTATGAACGTTCCGACCAAGACGTAGCGTGCGCGGTATTCCATCGCGATGGCCTTACGTAGCTGCGGTTGTTTTCGGCCCGTGCGCCGCGAGGTGGGCGCGCGTGCCGCCGAAATATTCCCGAACCCAAGGGTGATTGCAGCTCTGCATGTCGGATATCGTCCCGAGCGCGGCTACGCGACCGTCCGCGAGCGCGGCGATGCGGTCGCAAACAGTCGCGAGCGTATCCAGATCGTGGGTGTTCATGTAGACGGTCAATCCCAAGGTTCGCCGCAGGGTGCGGATCAACGAATCGAACGCCTCGGCCGAGATCGGATCGAGGCCCGATGTGGGTTCGTCGAGGAAGACGATTTCGGGGTCCAGGGCAAGCGCGCGGGCGAGCGCCGCACGCTTGGTCATGCCGCCGGAGAGTTCCGCGGGGTACTTCAATGCGTCATCGGGTTTCAGGCCGACCATCTCGATCTTTGCCATCGCCACGTCGTGGCGCAGGCCCGGAGGCAGCCCGAGATGCTCCCGCATTGGAAACTCCACGTTCTCGACAACCGTGAGGGACGAGAATAGCGCACCGTATTGAAATAGAACGCCGCAACGGCGGCCGATCTCTCGAAGCTCGTCATTGTCGGCGGCATTCCGGTCTATGCCGAGGATGGTGATGGAGCCTTGCCGTTTCTCGATCAGCCCGAGGATCGTCCGCAGCAACACCGACTTGCCGCTTCCTGATGCGCCGACAACGCCGATGACTTCGCCGCGCAGCACGTCCAATGACAGATGATCAAGGATCACGCGGCTGCCAAAGCCGACGACAAGATCGCGGACGCTGATGACAACGGCGGCTTCGTCCGACATCGCTTACATCCCGATCGACGCGAAGAAGATCGCGAACAGGCCATCAAGAACGATGACGATGAAAATGGATTTGACGACCGACGATGTCGTTTGCAATCCGAGCGATTCGGCGCTGCCCTTGACCTTCAGTCCTTCGACGCACGCGACGGCGCCGATCATCAGCGCCATGAAGGGCGCCTTGATGATTCCGACCTTGAAATGGTCCAGGGAGATGGCTTCCTTCAGGCGCGCGATGAAAATCTCCGGCGACATGCCGCCATAGAGCCATGCGACCACGCCGCCACCGTAGAGCGCGGCCATCGATCCGACGAAGGTGAGAAGCGGCAGGGCGATGACGAGCGCGACGACGCGGGGAAGCAGAAGCACCTCGACCGGGTTCAGCCCCATGGTTCGCAAGGCGTCGATTTCCTCGCGCATCTTCATGGACCCGATCTCCGCCGTATACGAACTGCCGGAGCGGCCCGCCACCATAATCGCAACGAGCAGAACGCCGATTTCGCGCAGGATCAGGATTCCGACGAGATCGACGACGTAGTCATCGGCGCCGAATTTGCGGAAATGAAAGATGCCTTGCTGCGCGATGATGCAGCCGATGAGAAATGTGATCAGCAGGATGATCGGGGTGGCCTGCCATGCGACACGATCGAGTTGATGTACCGACGACGTCAGCCGCAGGCGTCGCGGATTCAACAGGACGCGCAGGAGCGCTTCACCGAGGGCCCCGAGCATCGCGACGAGGGCAAGGAGATCGGCTCCGGTGCTTTCGGCGGCCCGGCCGACGCGCTCCAGCAAATGCAGGACGGGATTGCCCGCGCCCGCCTTCGCCGAGGGTTGATTGACCTTCGAGAGGCTATCGAACAGCCCTTGAAAGTGGGCGGGGACACCGACGAATTCGGCACCGGGACCGATGCGCCGCCGCAGGCGCTCGAGAAGCCACGCGCCGAACGTATCGAGCGCGACGATGCCCGCGACGTCGATGCTTCCGCTGCTCTCGCGAGCGTCCGCGTCGTCCGTCATTTGCTCCAGAGCGGCAAGATAGGCCGTCGTCCATGCTCCGCTCGCGAGGAGGCCTTGGGCGGAAGTCGTGAGTTGCGGCGGATGTGTCATCGTCTGGACCCTGGCGCACAGATATCTTTGCCGGCCTTCGCGTCCTTGCGGCAGGTCAATTTGCGGCAGGTCAATTTGCGGCAGGTCAAGGCGTGGCCATCCGCCGGTGCGAGATAATAAGAACTTCCAAAGGAAAGAATGCTTTCAAAGGAAGGATGGCGGCCATGGCGCCTTCGCCTGACGTGTCTCCGCTTTCGACCCTTTCATCGATCATGGTCCCCGTGGATCTCGGCGCTCAAGCCGAAAGGCGCGTAAGATTCGCTGTCGAGCTGGCCGATCGTTTTTCAAGCCATCTCGTGGGGATCGGTGTGGAGGAGCTTGTCTCGCCCTTATACTTCGAAAGCTCGATTGGTGGAACGCCCGGCTATATCGAGCTTGAGAAGCAGCGCGTGGCGACCGATCTCAAGCAGGCCGCGGCTCTGTTTCAGCGCCTGGCCGGAGGGCGCAGCGCCGAGTGGCGCTCCGACGTTACCCAGTCATCCCCGTTTTTGTGCAAGCAGGCACGGGCCTGCGATCTCGTCGTTGTGAGCCGGCAAGGCGTTCACGACGAACAGCAAGGCCCGATGACGGCGGCGCCGGCCGATCTTGTGATGACGGCCGGAAGGCCGATACTCGTGCTCCCTCCTCTGACGCCAACCGATGGTCGCGTTCTCGAGTGGGCGAGGCTGACCAGGTGGAGCGGGCGCGACGCTATCATGTCGATG
>JBDHSU010000060.1:0-23152 GCA_039808325.1 Variibacter sp.
ACATGCCCCGCCAGTCCGATGCTGGGGTTGGAGTAGCGCCGCTGTTCGCCCGGCGCCGCGGACGGCTTGAATTGCCTGAAATAGGATGGCATCGCCGAGTCGTTTTCGATGTCATCGGGAAACTGCAGCGGCAATCCGCCGGCGGTGTAGGTGGCGAGTTGAAGGACGGTCGCCTTGTCGATGGCGCTTTCGCGCAGGGCGGGAACGTATTGCCCCGGATGATCGTCGAGCGAGAGCAGTCCGCGTGCCCGCGCGTGAGCGATCAACGTCGCGGTGAAGGTCTTGCTGACGGAGCCGAGCTCAAACAGCGTATCCTTGGTCACCGGCGCCTTGCTCTCTTTCGAGGCGACGCCGTAGCTGAAGAAATATTGCTGGCCGTTCGCGGTGACGGCGACGGCCATTCCCGGGATGTCGTATTTTTCCAGAAGCGGGCGGAACGCCTGATCCACGGCGGCTTTGACGTTGTCCGCGGCATCCGCGGCGCGACTGGCGTCAGGAAGCAGGCAAGAAACGACAGCGGCGACCGCGAGCGGTCCGAGTGTCTTCGCGACGAAGCTCAACGGATTTCTCCCCGCGATGGCCATGTGTGCCGATGAGGTTGCGATTTTATTGGATCCGCGCCGGCGGGCGTAGCGACGGGTCGCCGGCGTTGGGGCTGGATCCTCCTGGCGACATGCCGAACGGCAGCGGCGCCGAAGTCACGCCGGTGTCGTACAGGCTTGCCGCGTTGAGGTGCAGCACGGCGCGCACGGCGGGCAACGCGGCGTCCGCCATCACGGCATAGCCCTCCGCCGTCGGGTGGATGGCGCCGCCGTAGACGGCGCTTAGAATGCCCCACGCCGCGTCGTGAATGTCGGCGGGCTGCGTTACCGAGGGAAGTCCGTCAGGATAGGTCATCGACGTGAAGTAGCTGTCGTTGGGCGTGCGGACCCAACGCGCGCGCGACGCATACGGGCGAAAATCGCGCGGCCGCATATTGCAGACAAGCGGATGTTCGGCGGCGAGGCGCAGGTCCGATTGGAAACTTTCGCCCTTCACCGAGAAGCACGCGCGGTCGAAGGGGGGATCGTTTTCCGCGTGTGTGCAAAAGCCGTGATCGGCGAAAGCGGGCTGATGCGCGTCGACGAACGTCATCCGGTCGGCATTGCCTCTGCAGATGACGCCGCCCTCGCACTGGGCGAGATCGCGGATGCGCGGCAGGAATTCCCGATCGACGAAGGCCGTGGTCTTGCTCAGCGTTTCGGCGTTGACGTTGAAGCTTGGATGAATGTCGACGCCCTCGCGTCCGCCGCCGCACGGCGCGCCGCCATCATGCAAAGCCGGGTCCGGATAGGAAACGAAGACGATGCGTCCGAGGTCCCCGCCGACGAGCGGACGGAGCGCCGCGCGCAATTTCGAGAACTTGCCCGGCAGTTCTTGTTGCAGAACCGAGCGCGCCGCCTCGACGGACGAAATACGGCTGCCGAGCAACGTGCGGTCGGCGCTCCGGTCGAGCAGCACGTTGGAGACGAGTTCGGAGAAGCGCACGTCGTTGGCGCCGATGGTCAGCAACACCAGGTCGAACGTCCGTTCGGGCTGCGTGCGTCGGGCGGCTTTCAGAATGCCGTTCATCTGCGCGATCTGTCCCGGCACGCGGCTCGGGCATGGGCCGCTGCGCCCCCGCCCGCCGCAGGTGACCTCCCGCGCCCGCTGCCCTTCGAGCAGCCCGGTCTCGATCTCGGCGCCGGTGCATGCCAGCGGGAGAAAGGTGACGGCGATGTGCGGGGTTTCGACCGCGAGGGCGAGCATCGCACGCACCTGGTAGCTATAGAGCGAGCGATGGCATGCGGCGCTCATCCAGCCGGCGCCGCGGCGCGCCCAATCCCGCAGGGCCCGGTCGTCGCGCGTGGTCGTCTCGCAGGTCTTGTTCCCGCGATAGCCGGCGCGCGACGGGCGGAAATACTCGCCGCCTGAGTTTCCGATGAAGCGGCGAAAGCAGAAGCCGTCGTCATCGAGCAAGACCGCGCGATCCGGATTGCCTTCGCCCGACGCGATCGAATCCCCGATACCTGCCACCAGGAGATCACGGACCAGCAGCTCGGTGCGGCCGCCTTGCGCGCTGCCGTCGGGGAGGGCGGCTTGGACGGTTGCGAAGGTCGACGTGCCGTAGCGCACGCGCAACGTCACTTCCTCAGTGCAGGGAACGGCGACGGAACGTGGCTGCTCATCGGCGGCCTCGAACGTCCATGTGCAGGTCGCGCCCGCGGGAGGCGCATCGACCATCACGCCGACGCGATGATCGGCGGGGTTGAGATAGGACTCACGCACGCCGTCGCGCTCGCAGACATCGAGGATGCGTCCGGCCGCATCGACGCAAAGCGCGTTCACCGTCAGCCGCGCCCACCCGTGTCCGCCGCTGCCCACGGCAAGCCGGCGCTCGGCGGCGAGGATTCCGTCGCCACGGTTGGCGTCGACGTGACGCAGAAAATCGCTTTCGTTGCGGAACAGACGGAAGCGGTTCTTCACCTCCCAGCGGATACGCAGGGTCATCGGAATGTCGCTGACGGGCGCTTGCGACGGCTGGACTGTGCTCGGCTCTTGCGGCTGCCCGGCGTTCGGCTCCTGCGGAGCCCCTGCCGGCGCCTGCGGAATTGCCCGCAAATCCAATGGCGCTTCGGCTGACTGTGCCAGCAGCGGGGCGGGGGCGCAAAGCCCAATCAGAACGGCGATCAAGGCGACGGGACGCATAGAACCTCCAGCGGCGAGCGTCTTATCGAGCCAGAGCTGGACCAAATCAGGGCACGATGGCGGCAGCCTTGGGTTCGCCCTGGAGCGGCCACGGCGGTTACCTGCGATATCAGTTCGACGCCGCTTCTCCCGCGTTCAAAACGGTCGTGCTGGAGATGCCCGGCACACCGATATTGGTAGCAGGCTGACGGCGAGATTCGACCATCCGGACGACGCCGAGCAGGCCGACCATCCCGGCGATCCAGACGATGCGCGCGCCATAGCGGTTATGCGGGTTGGCAAGTCCCCCGCATACCGCCGCGTTGAGCAGGACAGCGACGGTCACGGTCGTCGCCAGGCGGCCGAAGTCCGCCGACGCCGATCGGCGAAGTCCCAGCATTATCCATACCGGCAGAAGCGCCAGGCAGAGCAGGGCGATCGGAATATGAATACGATTGATCAGCCGCAAGCTGATGTGGCCTTGCTGCTGGCGTGCCGCCTGCATCGCTGGCGCGGCTGCGGGCGCGTAGCGTTTCACGATCGCGTAGGTGTGCCAGATCGAGTTCACCACCCCTTCGCCCGTTCCAACGCTGATCAGCTGCTTTGCGGTTCCGGAGATCGCACCTTCGATCTGCTCGAGGGGAAATTCCTTGAGTGTGCCGAGCACGATCGTTCGCATTTCGTCGCCGAGCCCATCGAAGCGGCCAAGCTTGTTGAACACGCTCTCGCCCCACAGAAAGGCATCGGCGTCGCGGGGCAACTCGCGGCGATAAGGGCAGAGCTTGAATGCTGTGGTCGCGCAATGCTTATCGAGGTAGCGGATGACCAAGCCTTGCTGCAGCATGCGTCCGAACAGGATGCCGTAGCCGCCCGGCGTCCAGGCGAGGCGGCCGGCGACGGCGAAGTTGGCCGCGAAGGTCATGGCGACGCACAAGACCGCGGCGATCGCCGCGCGCGATGCGCCGCCGGTCGGAATGAAGTCGCGCCAGAGGAGTTTCGCGACAACGGCGACCACCGCCATGGCCAGCAGAAGTCCGAGTGTCGCGCTGTGGGTCGCGCCGGCAAAGGCGATCAGAAGCAGCAGCGCCACCTGTTCCCATCGCCGCAGCACCTCGGCGCGGAAAACGAGAAGGTGCATGGCCAGCACGGCAAGTCCGACAAAGATGTCGGTCAGGAGAATGCTCGCGATCCACGGCAGGGTGGTCAGAACCGAAAGGGCCGCCAGGATGCCGAGAAGAAGGAAGGGCCGCCGGCCGTAACCGTGCGTGCGCAGGACCAGCGCCACCATCCAGACGGTCAGCGCCGCCTGGACGAGCAGGACCGGCCAGAAATCATGCGTGACGCCGGTCAGGAGAAACAGCCCGTAGGCGCCCGGCCGGCTGGGCACCAGATACCCCTCGTACCAGCGCGCGAGGTAGCCGCCGGTATCGTATTGGAGCAGGGGGAAACCGTTCCAGAGCGCCGGGGCGAGCAGCGCCAGCATCGCCAATAGGAGTGCGCAGGCCCACGATATCGACGCGCGATACGGCAATCGCTCCCGCGCCACCGTTGTCGTTTGTACAGCCATCGAGCTCAGCCCGGCCTACGCAGCCCACACCCCGGAAGCGCATGTGTTAGAATTATTCGACAAGGGTCAAGGCCATCCCGGCCGGCCCTGCGCCGAAACGTTAATGTCCGCCGGGCGGCCCCTATGTTCGTGACGTTCTTCACCGCTTTGAAATCCGCCGGCTTGCCGGTCACCTTGCGCGAATATCTTGCCCTTATGGAGGCGATGGAGAAGGACGTCGCCGGCCGGCGGGTCGAGGATTTCTACTACCTGTCGCGCGCCGCCCTGGTGAAGGACGAGCGCAATCTCGACAAGTTCGACCGGGTTTTCGGGCATGTCTTCAAGGGCGTGAGCCTGCTGGAGGAGGCGCTGAGCGCCGACATCCCGGAGGAATGGCTGAAGAAGCTCGCGGAGAAATACCTCACCGAGGAAGAGAAGAAAATGATCGAGGCACTCGGCGGCCTCGACAAGCTCCTGGAGACATTGCGCAAGCGTCTGGAGGAGCAGAAGGGGCGCCATCAGGGCGGCAACAAGTGGATCGGCACCGCCGGCACCTCGCCGTTCGGCGCCTATGGCTACAACCCCGAAGGCGTGCGCATCGGACAGGATGGCAACCGCAACTTCCGCGCGGTGAAGGTCTGGGACAAGCGCGAGTTCAAGGATCTCGACGACGAGGTCGAGCTCGGCACGCGCAACATCAAGATCGCGCTGCGCCGCCTGCGCAAATTCGCACGCACCGGCGCGCCGGAGGAGCTCGACCTCGACGAGACGATCCGCGATACCGCGCACAAGGGCTATCTCGACATCCACATGCGGCCGGAGCGGCACAACGCCGTCAAGGTGCTCGTTTTCTTCGACATCGGCGGTTCGATGGATTCGCATGTGAAGGAGACGGAGGAGCTGTTCTCCGCGGCGCGCGCCGAGTTCAAGCACATGGAGTACTTCTACTTCCACAACTGCCTGTACGAGAGGGTCTGGAAAGACAATCGCCGGCGCTTCCAGGAGACGACGCCGACGTGGGACGTGCTGCACAAATACCCGCACGACTACAAGGTGATCTTCGTCGGTGACGCCTCGATGTCGCCTTACGAGATCAACGCGGCCGGCGGATCCGTCGAGCACTTCAATGAAGAGCCCGGCGCCGTCTGGCTCGATCGTGTCACGCGCACCTATCCGGCTTGCGTTTGGCTGAACCCCATCCCCGAGGCGCAGTGGGAGTACACCTACTCGATCAAGATGATGCGCCAACTCATGGCCGAGCGCATGTTCCCGCTGACGCTCGACGGCCTCGATCGCGCCATGCGCGAGCTTGTGCGCTGACCCTAGCGCGGCGGCAGCGGCTCATGATCGATGATGCGTGGATCGCGCATCGGCCGCATTCGCGGGCGGAAAAGCCGAAGGATGAGGGCGAGAACAAGAAGAATAGGCAGGCCGAACAGGAGAATCGTAACGAGCGTCAGCGCGATGCCGAGGAACAGGCTCACGAGGATCACGGCCACGAGCGCCAGCACGAGCGCGGCCACGCCGTACATCAGCCAGGCGCGCCACCCGGTTATCGCAACCCGTTGTCCGTTGCGGCCGATGATGATCATGTGGGCTCCCGTTGAATTCCGCGAACGTAGTCGTGCTCGCGCGCGTTGCAAGCCCGATGCGTCGCCTGGCCGCGGAAAGGGCGGGCCCGCCTTTCCTTAAAATCGGTAAGCGACGCGGAACCAGGCTCCATTCGGTACGTTCGTTACCACAAGGACAGCCGGTCGCGGCTGAGCAGGGGGCTCACACCAACAAAAGGATCGGCCCCGATGGGTTTCTTTTCCGCAGATATCAAGACGATGAACGACCTGTTCGTGCACACGCTGCAGGACATTTACTACGCCGAAAATCAAATCCTCAAAGCGCTGCCGGACATGATCGAGAAAGCGACCGATGCGCAGCTCAAGAACGGGTTGCAGGCACATCTGAAGGAAACGGAAGGTCACGTGCGTCGTCTTGAGAAAGTGTTCGAGATGCACGGCGAGAAGGTGAAAGCGACCGACTGCCCGGCGATCGACGGCATCCTCGAAGAGGCCGACGATGTCGCCGGCGACGTCGACGACAAGCAGGTGCTGGACGCCGCGCTTATCGCTGCCGGCCAGGCGGTGGAGCATTACGAGATAACCCGTTACGGGACGCTCATCGCGTGGGCGAAGCAGTTGGGCCGCGCCGACTGCGCCAGCGTCCTTGCGCAAAATCTCGAAGAGGAAAAGGCTGCGGACGCCAAGCTCACGAAGCTTGCGGAAGGCGGTATCAATCGTAAGGCCGCGTAATCCGCAGCGGAATGCCTGGAGCAGATGTCTGCTTCAGGCATTTTCGAACGGGTGCCAACGGTGAGACGGGTGCCGATGGTGAGTGACCGCCCGCCAGCGCATTGCTACAAGGCGGTGTGAGCCGCACGCGCAACGATAAGCCTTCCGAACGCCGAAGCCCGGACGAGGCGGAAGCCTACAGCTTTCGCGCGTCGTTGATGAGTTCAGGCCATCACTTCAAGCTGACGCCCGAGGGCCTTGAGTTTCAAATCGGCAGGCGCAGCGGGTGCATTCCTTACAGCGCGATCCGGCGTCTGCGCATTTCGTTCCGTCCCGTCGCGCTCGCGTCGAACCGGTATCTGGTGGAACTCTGGTCCGATCAATGGCCGAAAGTGCAGATCGCTTCGACCACATGGCGCAGCCTCGCCGAACAAGTGGCGCAGACGGCGGACTTTGCGGCCTTCATCCGCGCCCTGCACCATAAGATCGTTCAGGCAGGCGGCCGGCCCGTTTGCGAGAAAGGTAGTCCGCCGTGGCTTTTTTGGCCGGGCGCGGCGTTGTTTGTCGCGGTCGCGCTCGGCCTTGCCGCGCTGAGCGTGCGCGGCTTGAGGGAAGGCACGGTGAGCGGCGCGGCCTTTGTCGCCGCGTTTCTGGGGATTTATCTCTGGCAGATGGGCCGGTTCTTTCGCAAAAATCGGCCCGGAACTTACAATGTCAGTGCGCCGCCTGACGATTTCCTGCCGCGCGCCTGACGGTCGGACTCATGATACCGGAAGCTGTGGCTCCAAAGTGCCGTCGGCACGTCGCCGCAGGAGCCCTGAGGCGAGATCCGTCATGGTCGGCGGCGGCAGCGCGACGAAAGGAAGCGGCCGCGCGACCTCGATCGCGGCGAGCCCGAGCCGTGCCGTCAGCATGCCGTTGAGCACGCCTTCGCCGAGCCGTGCCGAGAGCTTCGCCGCGAGACCGTGTCCGAGAACCTGCTGAACCAGGCTGTCGCTTGCCGCCATGCCGCCGGTGACGGCGAGATGGGTAAGCACCATCCGCACCAGCCGGATCATTCCCAGCGTGCCGGGGCGGCCACCGTAGAGTTCGGCCAATCGGCGGATGAGGCGCATCGCGGTGAAGAGAACGAAAGCCATGTCGACCGCCGCGCGCGGGCTGACGGCGGTGACGACGGAGACGCGCTTGGCGGCGTCGCTGACCAGGCGCCGGGCTTCGCGATCGAGCGGCGCCATCATCTCGCGCTCCGCCAATCGCACGAGATCGGCGCCATCGATGATATCGTCGAGATGCGCTTCGAGCGCCGCGCGCCCTCGCGCCTGCCATGGCGACACCCGGCTGAAGGAGATGATCTCCTTGGCGACCGAGCGCGCTTCGTGGTGGTCGTCCCTGGCGATCGCTTCTGCTGCGCGCTCGCGCAGCTTTTCGACCTCGGTGAGACGCATCAGCCCGCGCGCTTCGCGGACAATGATTGCGAGGAATGCAATTGCGGCGGCGCCGGCGAGGGCGGTGCCCGCCCAGCCAAGCCATGGCGTTCGTGCGAACAGGCTTTCCAGCAGCTTGACCGTGGTGAGACCGGCGGCCATCGCCAAAAGTCCGAGCAGCGCGCAAAAGAGCACCGTCGCCCACGCGAAGTGGCGGCGAAGCGGCGCCAGCGGCAGGGCGCGTGCGTCCTGATCGTTCTCCGGATTGACGACGACGGCGCGCGGGCTGTGCGCGGCAGCGTCGTTTTCCTGGCGCGCCGCGACAACGACGTCGGGATCGTCGAGGCGGAACGCCGCGGGCTTACGAGGCTCGTTCATGCCAGCCTGTCTCCGAGCAGGAATTGCAGCGCGCGGTCGAGTCGGATGTGGGGAAGGGTGGCGGGCACCATGCCGGAGCCGCGGAGCGCGGGCGGCCGGAACCGCAGGAAACGATAATCGGCGTCGGCGCCCGTGGCGTCGGAAAGGCCCTTGAAGCTGGCGTTCGGGCCGAACAATGCGTCGGCCGAATCCGGAAGGTCGCCGGGGAACATCGCCGTTTCCGTCTTGCCATCGAAGACTTCGCCGCCTGCGTGCTCGCCGGCTTCCGGCGTGCCGATGATCGACGGCAGCTTCTCGCCGCCGTGCTCGACCATCGCCTCGCGGGTCGCGCGAACGGCCGACAGCGCGATCACATCGACCAGCGCTCCCCCGAATTTCGCGCGGTCGATCGCGCGCTCGACCATGCGCGAGAGAATCTGCTCCAGCCGGTCATGGCTCGTATGGTGAAGGTGATCTGCCTTCGTCGCGGCGAAGAGGATGCGGTCGATGCGCGGCCGGAACAGGGCGCTCATCCATGACGAGCGTCCGACACGAAAGCAGTCGAGAATGGAGCCAAGACTCGCCTGCAGCTCCTGCACGGCCTGCGGCCCGGAATTGAAGGCGGCGAGTGCGTCGATCAGCACGATCTGGCGGTCAAGCCGCGCGAAGTGCTCGCGGAAAAAAGGGCGCACGACATGGTCTTTGTAGGCTTCGAAGCGGCGCTCCATCATCGCCCAGATCGATTTCGAAGAGGCGCGGCCGCTCCGCGGCGGCTGCAGCGGCGCGAAGGTGAGCGCGGGCGAGCCTTCGAGGTCGCCAGGCATCAGGAAACGGCCGGGCGGCAGCAGGCTCATGGCCAGCCGCTCGTCGCGGCAAGCGCGCAGATATTCGGTGAAGAGTTGCGCCGCGATGCGTGCGTCCTGCTCGTCGGCGGGCTTCTCGGCGCGCAGCGTTGCGAGATGGGCATGCCAGGGCGCGGCTAGCGCCGCTCGCAAGCTCTCGCGCGAGCGGATGATGGTCTCCGCCGACCACTCCGCGTAGCTTTTGCCGAGCAGCGGCAGATCGAGCAGCCACTCGCCCGGATAGTCCACGAGGTCGAGCGTCAGGAAGTTTTCGCGCGTCGTGCTGGACGCCGGTTGGTAGGTGATGACGAGGCGAAGCTCGCTGATCCGCCGGGTCGATTGCGGCCAAGCGCGCTGTTCCAGGAGCGACGCCAGATGCGTTTCATAGTCGAAACGCGGCACGGCGTCGTCCGGCTGTGGCTCGAGCCGCGCCGAGGCGATGCGCCCCCGCGCCATCGCTTCGAAGACGGGCAGCCGGCCGCCGCGGACCAGATTGTGCACCAGCGCCGTGATGAACACGGTCTTTCCGGCGCGTGAAAGGCCGGTCACGCCGATCCGCAAGGTCGGATTGATGAGGTCATTGCCGAAGTCCGCAAGCGCGCGCGCCGCGATTCGTGCTTCCTCGGCAACAGATGAGAACGAAATCACCGAAAGGGGCCCTGACATTTCCAGCGACAAGAAATAGCGATCCAGGGAGCGTTCCGCCAGCAGCGGATCAGTTCGCTGGTATGGGGCGATCCCTCGTCTTGAGGAGGCGCAAGGCGCCGCTTCGATGGATGGCCCAAAACTCGGACGCGATCCTTCGAGGCGCCGTTTCTCTCGAAACGGCTCTTTAGGATAAGGGCCACAGGATCATTCCGCGCAAGCGCGCAACGAGCGTGGCGTGACGAAACGGTCGAGCCGCCCGCCGTGCGGCGCGATGTCGCTCCAGCGATCCACCCGAAAATCGATGACCGCCAGCGCCGCCGTCGGGAATTTTTCAATGAGCGCGAGGCGCGCGTCGGCGTCGCCCCCGCCGATCAGAAGCTGAGCCAGCTCCTGTAGGCCCGGATTGTGGCCGACGAGAAGAAGGGAGTGCACGCCGGCGGGCGTTTCGCGAACCACGGCGAGAAGCGTCGCGGTGCTGGCCTCGTAAATTCGCTCGTCATAAACTGTCTCGATGGTGTCGTGGAAAGCCGGGGCGGCAAGCTCCCAGGTCTGGCGCGTTCGCCGCGCGGTCGAGACCTTGGCCGCATCGGGGGGGAGCCCATGCTGCGCCATATAGGCGCCGATGATCGGAGCCGCTTCCTGCCCACGTGCGGCCAGAGTCCTGTCGCGGTCTGGCGCTCCGTTCCTGGACCAATCGGATTTTGCATGGCGCAATAGCATCAATCGGCGCAAAACGTTCTCCAGAGTGGGGTCAGGCGTGGCGGCGAATTCGCGCGATGATGCGCGATAGCACGAAGAGAAGAAACAGGTCGGAACTCACTCCGATTTTTCATCGAAACGGACCCGTCGGCCAGATCCGATACGTAAGCACGCGGGCTGCCCCGCTGGCGGATGCCGTAGCGAGAAGGAACGCCGGGAGCCGCGCCGGCGTTGACCTTGTTTGAAGCCGGCATTTGTTCCGCCGTCATGTTCGCGGTATTTCATTGGCGACAGTGTGGTGTGGGGCGGGTTTTGCGGCCCGGGGCGTCGATGAGTGCGTTTGCAGTCGAGGAAGCGGAAGTCGAGAAGCGGGCGGTGTCCACGCATTTTGGCTTGCCGACCCTGACGGGCGATATTGACGTCGACGTGTGTATTGTCGGGGGTGGGATCGCGGGTTTGACCGCGGCGCTCAGCCTGGCGCGGTCCGGCCGTCAGGTGGCCGTACTCGAGGCAAGGCGGATCGGGGCCGGGGCTTCGGCCTGCAATGCCGGCGTCGTGCTTCCAGGCTTTGCCGAGAGCTTGGATCGTATTGCGGAGCGCGTCGGGTTGCCGAGCGCCAAGGCGCTGTGGTCGCTGTCGCTCGAAGGCGTGCAAGCGATCCGCGATAATTTGCCGCTGGAGGCAAGCCTGGAGCCCGGCCATCTGGCGGTTCGACGGCGCAACGAGCCCGCCAAACTGCGAGCCCGCGCCGAATGGCTGCGCGAGACGTTCGGTGCCGACGTCGAGTTCTGGTCGGCGGAAGAGGTGCGTGCGGCCTTGCCGAGCCCGACTTATTTTCAGGCCATGCGCTTTCCCGAAGCGCTCAATATCGTTCCGGAAAAATATCTGCGCGCGCTGGCGGATGCGGCGCAAGCGGCCGGCGTCCGTATCTTCGAAGGCACGCCCGCGCTCGGTATCGATGCCGAAGGCGTCCGTAAACATGTCGATACGGCCATGGCGCGCGTGAGGGCCGGCGACATCGTGCTCACCGCCGGCGCGCATCTCGGCAGCGTGATGCCACGCGTCGCGCGCGCCGCACTTACGCTTGAGGTCGGCTTGATCGAGACGGCGACGTTGCCCGACCAAGCCCAGGCCGCCGTTCGCTTTCACGGATCGGTCGGAGAGACCGGATCCTATCACCGCTTTGCCGGCGGCAAGCTGCTGTGGAGCGGCGCGGCGACGACGCGCAATACCAATACGCAGGCACTGGCGCGCCGCCTGCGCGCCGACGTCGGGCAGACGTATCCGTTGCTTCGCCATATCGAAATCGAGCGTGCGGTATCGGCCACGGTCGCGACCACCGTGCATCAGATGCCGCAAATCGGCGAACTGCTTCCGGGCGTATGGCTCGGCGCGGGCCTCGGCCGCAGGGGACTGGCGACGGCGGCAATGACGGGCCTTGTCATTGCCCGTGCGATTGCCGCCGGCGACGATCGTTGGCGCCTGTTCGCGCCGTTCGGCCTTGTCTCGTCGGGAGGGCGCACCGGTCGCGCCCTGGCGGAGGCGGCGTTAAGAGCGCGGCGCGCGGCGACATATCTGCAAAATTTCGTGGCGCGCTATCGCGCGCCGGCGCCGCAACCCCCGCCGACGCCGGTTGTCGCCGCCTCCGTGAAGGAGGAAGAGGATCGTGTGATCGCGCGCGAAGCCGAGCGGAGTTGGCTCGAAACATCGGTTGTGCCGCAGCCGGAAGCGCCGGTCGTCGCGTCGCCGTCCGAGCCTCCGGCTGAAATCATTTCCGTCGCGGGCGAACCTCCCGTCGCGGAATCCAAGCCAAAGGCGCCGGCGACGAAGCGCAAGAAGGCCGCCGCACCGCGCAAGCGGGCGCCACGCGCCGCCAAGGTGCCGCCGCCCGCGGACGTGATCGCGGTGTCGCGAAAGCCGGGGCGGAAACACCCGGCAAAGCAGGCGGCATCGGGCCGCCGGGGCGCGGCGAAGAAAAAACGGCCCGCCGCCGTGCCCGCGGATGCGCCGCCCCCAGTTGTACCGGAGCAACTGACCTGAACGAGAGCGGGCTCAGCGGCCTTCGCGCCGGGTCATGAACGCCAGGCGCTCGAACAGGTGCACGTCCTGTTCGTTCTTGAGAAGCGCGCCGTGCAGCGGCGGGATCAGCTTTTTCGGGTCGCGCTCGCGGAGCGTTTCCGGGCCGATATCCTCGACCATCAGGAGCTTGAGCCAGTCGAGAAGCTCCGATGTCGACGGCTTCTTCTTCATCCCCGGCACCTCACGGATTTCGTAGAACAGGCGCAGCGCTTCGCTGACCAGCCGTTGCTTGATGCCGGGGAAATGCACGTCGATGATGGCGCGCATCGTCTCGTCGTCGGGAAAGCGGATGTAGTGGAAGAAGCAGCGGCGCAGGAACGCGTCCGGTAGCTCCTTCTCGTTGTTCGACGTGATGATGACGACCGGCCGCTGCGCGGCGCGCACGGTCTCGCCGGTCTCGTAGACATGGAATTCCATCCGGTCGAGTTCGAGCAGCAGGTCGTTCGGGAACTCGATGTCCGCCTTGTCGATCTCGTCGATCAGAAGAACCGGCCGTTGCGGGTGTGCGAATGCGTCCCACAACTTGCCGCGCTTGATGTAGTTGCGGATGTCCTTGACGCGCTCGTCGCCGAGCTGGCTGTCGCGCAGCCGTGTCACCGCGTCGTATTCGTAGAGGCCTTGCTGCGCTTTGGTCGTGGACTTCACATGCCATTCCAAAAGCGGCACGCCGAGGGACTTGGCGATCTCGGCGGCCAGCACCGTCTTGCCGGTCCCGGGCTCGCCCTTCACCAGCAGCGGCCGCTCGAGGGTGATGGCGGCGTTGACGGCGACCTTGAGGTCGTCGGTCGCGACATAGGCGGAAGTTCCTTCAAAACGCATCGCGCGCCTTTCTTTGCGGCATCGGGCGGTGATGCCGTGCGCGGCGGGGCGGCTGCGCAGAGGGAAGGTGGGGTGGGTAGGGACGCTGCCCAGCGCGCCCGCCGCCATCCCTAAGTCAAGGAACGCAGCTTCGGCAAGCCGAGGCGGGGCCGCGAGCCTTCCGAAGCTCGCAAGAACGTGAATGTGAGCTTGTAACCCGAGACGGGGTCGATACGTATCATGGGCATCGATCTTGTATGTTTGCCGGCAAGGAGACGCGATGCGGCCCATCTGGCTAGGTTTGGCGGCTTTTGTGTTGGCCGCGACGGCGGTGTCGGCGCAGACGGCGACGCCCGCGAAAAAAGAGGCGAGCGCCATTTTTGCGGGCGGCTGCTTCTGGTGTGTCGAATCCGATTTCGACAAGGTGAAGGGCGTGATCAGCACCACGTCCGGCTACACGGGCGGGCACGTCGCCAATCCGACTTATCACCAAGTCTCGGCCGGCGGCACCGGCCACGCCGAAGCAGTGAAGGTGATCTACGATCCCGCGCAGGTGAGCTACGAGAAGCTGCTGCAGGTGTTTTGGCACAATATCGATCCGCTCGCGAAGGACAGGCAGTTCTGCGACAGCGGCGACCAGTACCGGTCCGCTATTTTCGTCCAGGGCGCCGAGCAGCGACGTCTCGCCGAGGCGTCGAAGAAGACCATCGAAGAGTCGGGGCGCTTCAAATCGCCGATCCAGACGCAGATCGTCGACGCGGGGCCGTTCTATCCGGCCGAGGACTATCACCAGGATTTCTATTTGAAGAACCCGACCAAGTATAAATTCTACCGATGGAACTGCGGGCGCGATCAGCGGCTGCAAGAATTGTGGGGCAAAGACCGCGGAGAAGGATAGGCCATGATGACAAGACGCATCGTTCTCGGATCGGCCGCCGTGCTCGCCGGTATCGGCGCCTTGCGATGGGGCTCGGCCGGCGCCTCGACGGAAGCCAAGGAGGCATTTCCGGTGACCAAGACAGACGACGAGTGGCGCACGCAACTGACCAAGGAACAGTACGAGGTCCTGCGCAAGCATGGTACGGAGCGTGCCGGGACGAGTCCGCTCAACTTCGAGAAGCGCAAGGGCCTCTTCTCTTGCGCCGGGTGCGGCGCGGCGCTGTTCTCGTCCGACACGAAATTCGAAAGCGGAACGGGCTGGCCGAGCTTCTATAAGCCGTTGCCGGACGCCATCGGCACGACGACCGACAAGTCTTACTTCATGACGCGCACGGAAGTGCATTGCGCGCGTTGCGGCGGCCATCTCGGCCACGTGTTCGAAGACGGACCGAAGCCGACGGGACTGCGCTATTGCATGAACGGCGTGGCGATGACGTTCAAGCCGGAAGGCGTTGCCGCCGGCTGATGTGTAACCCGGTGCTTCGGGTCGGCCGGAGCGCCGGGCTGGGAAGTTTTTGCCGCGAGGCGGCATAAAAAGCCGGGCGTTTCTGCCGGCTGGTCTTATCGCTTCATTCTAACTCGTTGAAATAATTGGCACCCGCGACGTGGCACGGCGGTTGCCACGGCCTGCCCGGATCCATGCGCGCGTCGCTCGAGACGCGCATGACGATGCGGGAGAAAGTAATGGGTATCTTCGGCGCGCTCACGAATGCGGTGACGGGGCTACGCGCTCAGTCCTACGCCCTCGAGAATATTTCCGGCAACATCGCCAACTCGCAGACCACCGCATTCAAGCGCGTGGATACGAGTTTCCAGGACCTGATCCCCGACGCGCCGGCCAATCGCGGATACGCGGGAAGCGTTCTGGCCAACTCCCGCAACACCAACACCGTGCAAGGCGACATACAGAACTCGACCGTCGGCACTTTCATGGCGATCAACGGCGACGGATTCTTCGTCGTGCAGAAGCCGTCGGACTATTCCGACAACCGGCCGATCTTCGATGGCGTCAACAATTACACGCGTCGCGGCGACTTCCAGACCGATAAGGACGGTTACCTCATCAACGGTGCCGGCTACTACCTGATGGGCATCCCGATCGACAGCGCGACCGGAAATCCCACGGGCAGCGTGCCGCAGATGCTGCAGTTCAAGAACGACTTCCTGCCCGCGATCCCGACGACGCAGATCGAGTACCGCGCCAACCTCGCGATGTATCCGCTCACGGCGGCCTACGACAGCAGCGTGCCGGGCTCCGAGCTGATGAACCCCGCGAGCTTCTCGGCAAATCCGATGACGGGCGCGCCAAGCGGAGCGCGGCTCACGGGCGTCGGCGCGACGCTCTCGGCCGACGCGCCCGCCATGGTCTCGGGCAGCCAGGATATTTCCGCCTTGACCTCCGCCGGCGGCAATCTCGTGATCAACGGCACCGCCATCACCATCGCGGCCGGCGCCGACATGGCGACGATTGCCGCCGCGATCAACGCGCAGACGGGCACCACCGGCGTATCCGCGACCACGACGGGAAACCGGCTCAATCTCAGCAGCGCCGACGCTGACAGCAATATTCAGATCGGAACCGCGAGCACGCCCGCTCTGTTGACCGAGATCGGGCTTGGCGTAGGCACGACTAATCCTACCAATCTGCTGACGCAGAGCGCCGTCAGCAGCGGCCAGACCATGACTGTGCAGGTCGGCTCGGGCGCGGTTCAGACGATCACGTTCGGCACCGGCCCCGGACAGGTCTCGACCCTGGATGAACTGAACACGGCTCTCGGCGCCCTCAGCGGCGTCACCGCGACGGTCGACCAGAACACTGGAAACATTTCCATCGTGTCGCAGAATGCGACCGATACGATCACGCTCGGCGGCACAGCCTCGCCCCTGGCCTTCGGGTTGCACACGACGGTCGGCCTGCCGGCCAACCAGACGGTGATCGCAAACGACGTTTCGGCATTTCTCGAGCAGACGATCGATGGCGGCGCCATCACCGCCTACAATGAATCCGGCGCGCCGGTGAATATCCAGCTTCGCTGGGGCAAGGTCGACAGCGCGGCGACCGGCGGCACCGACACCTGGAACCTATTCTACCAGGAAAGACGCACGGCTACCGGCAACGCGGTCGCATGGCGCAACGTCGGCGTCAGCTACAGTTTCGTCAATGGGAAGATGAGTCCGGTCATCGCCAACGTGACGCTCCCCAATGTCACGGTCGACGGCGTGTCGCTCGGCAGCATCAACATCTCGCACGGAACCAACGGGCTGACCCAGTTCGCCGACCCCAACGGCAACGCGCAGGTAAACCGCATCAGTCAGGATGGCTATGCCGCGGGCAGTCTCCAGAGCGTTTCGATCAGCGACAAAGGGCGCATCGTCGGCAACTATTCGAACGGCCGCACCATCGACCTCGCCGAGATCACGCTGGCCAACTTCAACGGGCCCGAAAGGCTCAAGCGCATCGACGGCGGCGCCTTCGCCGTGACCGATGAGTCCGGCCCTCCGCTTTACGGCGCGGCCGGAAAGATCGTCGGCAGCGCGCTGGAAGGCTCGAACACGGACATCGCCGACGAGTTCACCAAGCTGATCGTGACGCAGCAGGCCTACTCGGCGAATACGCGCATCGTCACCACCGCCAATGAGATGGCGCAGGATCTTCTGAACGTGCTGCGCTGAGGGCGAACGCATCTGAGGAATAGGCGATGGGCCTGAGCCAGGCTTTGAATGCGTCCCTGTCCGGCTTGCGCGCGACGCAGGCCGGGTTGGCGCTCGTCGCCTCGAATATCGCCAACGCGGAAACGCCCGGCTACACCCGAAAGACGCTCATTCAGTCGTCGGCGACGACGGGACTGATCGGCACGGGAGTGAGGGTCGAGGGCGTTAACCGCGAGATCGATGAATATGTGCAGCGCCAGTTGCGCGTGGAAAATTCCGGCGCATCATACGCAAGTACACGTGCGGAATTCTATCAGCGGCTTCAAAGCCTGCTTGGAACGCCGGGATCGGATAGCGCGCTCGAAACGGTGCTCAGCAATTTCACCAGCGCGCTGCAAACTCTGTCGACAAGCCCGGACTCTTATTCCGCGCGCACCGGCGTGTTGAGCGCGGCGCAGGCTTTGACGCAGACGCTCAACAGCACATCGAACGGCATTCAAGCGCTCCGCGCGGACGCGGAGGCCGGCCTGTCCGACGCGGCGAACGCGGCCAACGACGCCATGCAGCACATCGCCGACATCAATCGGCAGCTTGGCGGAATGAGTCCGAATGACGCGGCGGCGGCGGCCCTAAAAGACCAGCGCGACAGCTATATCGATCAGCTCTCGCAACTGATGGATATCCGGGTCGTCGACTCCGGCAACAATCAGGTTTCGGTCTTCACGACCTCTGGCGTTCAGCTCGCCGGAGTCACCGCGGCGCGCTTCTCGTTTCAGCCGCTGGGCACGCTGACACCCAATTCGCTTTACGACAGCGATCCGAGCAAGAGCGGCGTCGGGACTTTGATGCTGGCCACCGCCAATGGCGGCGGCGTCGATCTCATCGCCTCGAATGCCATCCGCTCGGGCCGCATCGCCGGCCTCATCGAGATGCGCGACCAGACGCTGCCGCAGGCGCAATCCCAGCTCGACGCCATCGCTGCGGCGATGGCGTCTTCCTTGTCCGACAAAACAACGGCCGGAACCGCGGCGACGTCCGGCGCGCAAAGCGGCTTCGACGTCGATCTGAGCGGGATCTTGCCCGGAAACACTTTCAAAGTCAGCTATACGGATACGCTGACCAACACGCAGCGCAGCATCACATTCGTTCGCGTGGACGACCCTTCCGCATTGCCGCTGAAGGATTCGGGAGACCCGAACAATCGCGTCGTCGGAGTCAATTTTTCGGCGGGGATGACTTCCGTCCAAAATCAGGTCCAGGCCGCGCTCGGGGGATATTTCGCCGTCTCCAACCCGTCTGGAAACACGCTTCGCATTCTCGACGACGGTGCCGGAGGCTCGATCGATATCGGCTCCGTCACGGCGACGAAGACGATGACGGGCTTGAGCGCCGGCTCCTCGGAGTTGCCTTTCTTCGTCGACGGTCCGGATTTCTATAGCGGCGCAATCACCGGCCAGGGTTCGCAGGCGGTCGGGTTTGCCGCACGCGTCAGCGTCAACAGCGCGCTGCTGGCTGATCCCTCGAAGCTCGTCGCCTATCAGGCCGGCACCGCCGCCGGAGATTCCGCGCGCCCGGATTTTCTTTATCAGCAACTGACGTCGTCGTCGTTGCGTTTTGCGCCGAGCACCGGCATCGGAACCGCGGCCTCGCCGTTCCAGGGCACGATCGGTAGCTTTCTCAGCCAGGTCATCAGCAGCCAGGGGGAGGCGGCCTCCGCCGCCGACCGGCTCAGCGACGGGCAGAACGTGGTCCTCAATGCGTTGCAGCAGCGCTTCAACGACGGGGCCGGTGTCAAGATCGATCAGGAGATGGCCAATCTCCTGAATCTCCAAAACGCTTACGCGGCGAACGCGCGCGTCCTTTCGGCAGTGAAAGAGATGTTCGATCTCTTATCGAAGATTTGAGGCAGCGATGAGTGTCATAGGCGTTGGCGCCAAGTCGCAATCCATGGTGCAGTCGCTGGTCGACATGCGCGCGCAGCTCGATGCGCTGCAGCAGCAGTTGAGCTCGGGCAAGAAAGCCACGACCTATGCCGGCATGGGCGTCAGCAGGGGCCTCGGCGTCGGGCTCCGCTCGCAACTGGCGTCGCTCGGCAGCTACGACCAGACCATCACCATGGTGGGCTTGCGGCTGAATGTCGCGCAGACGGCGCTGACGCGTGTCAGCGCGATCGGCCAAACCGTCAAAAGTGCTGCGCTCGATGCCGGCACGCTCAACGCCGACGGCAAGACCGTGGCGCAGGAGACGGCGCGAACCTCGCTCGACGAACTCCTGGACCTGCTCAACACCAAGGCGGGCGACCGCAGCATCTTCGGCGGGCGGGCAACCGATCGTCCGGCGGTCGAGACCGCCGACCACATCCTTAACGGGGACGGCGTCCGCGCCGGACTCTCGCAGTTGATCGACGAGCGCCGACAGGCCGATCTCGGCGCGGACGGCCTCGGCCGCCTCGTCATCCCGCCAGCAGCCGCGGGAACGGTCTCGATCGCGGAAGACGCCGCCGGCTCGCCCTTCGGATTCAAGCTTGCGAGCGTATCGTCGACGCTATCGGGCGCGACCGTCACCGGCCCTTCCGGTTCTCCCCCGTCGGCGAGCGTCTCGTTGGCGAGCAATCCGACGGCGGGGCAAACGGTGTCGTTTGTTTTCAATCAGCCTGACGGCACCACGCAGTCGCTGACGCTGACCGCGACGAACGATTCCCCACCGGGCCCCAACCAGTTCACGATCGGCGCCACGCCCGACGACACCGCCGCCAGCCTGCAGGACGCGCTGAAAACCGGCGTCGGCTATAGTGCCCGCACGACGTTGTCGGCGGCTTCCGCGATGGAGGCCGCGGATAATTTCTTCAACGTCGACACGACGCATCCGCCGTTGCGTGTCGCCGGCCCGCCATTCGCCTCGGCAACCGCGCTGACGGCCGGCACCGCCGCCGACACCGTGACCTGGTACACGGGTGAGATGGCAGACGATCCCGCGCGATCGTCCGCAAGCGCGCGCATCGATGACTCGATCGTCGTCAATTACGGCGTGCGCGCGAACGAGGACGGGATCCGCAATCTGGTGAAAAACGTCGCGCTCTTCGCGACCGTCAGCAATGACGCCACCGACCCGGAATCGACGGCGCGCTATACCGCGCTCGCGACGCGGACGTCGGCGGCGCTGGCTGTGCCGCCCGGAACGCAGAAGGTCGATGATATCTTGAGCGACCTCGCGTCGGCGCAAGGCGCGCTCGGCGCCGCGACCAACCGTCATCAGCAGACGCGCAGCACCGTTTCGGGGATGCTCGACACCATCGAGAATGTGTCGCCGGAAGAGGTCGGCGTGCAAATCCTGGCGCTGCAGACGCGCCTGCAGGCGTCATTGCAGACGACGGCACTGCTCTATCAGACGAGCCTCGTCAACTATCTCTGATCGCTTCGGAGTCGCGGTCGCGGATGCCAGGCGGAGCAGTGCAGAGTCATGCGCGGGCTTGGCCCGCGCATCCATCAGACCGAAAGAGAGCCGTGTGAGGGGATGGATTGCCGGGACGAGCCCGGCAATGACGAAGGAAAAGGCTTCCCGCGTTCAGGCGTTTGCCATCAGACCGGCGGCGAGCTCGCGATTGATCTTGATCAGTGAATTGAGCTGCTCCGGGCGACGCTCGGTCGTCGCCGACAGCGTCTGGTTCATCACGTAGATGCCAAGGTTGGCGACGTTCTGCCGGATGTTGCGTGGCAGCGGGCTCTCGCCCGACGTCACCGAACTGAGGAAGATCGTCCAGAGCTTGCGATTGTAGAGAAGCGCAGCATCGAGGCTTGGCGCTTTCTGCTGCCAATCGTCGCGCACGCTCTGCAATTGGGACGCGGCCTTGAGTAAAAGGCTCGCCTCCAGCTCATGCTGACTCGCAACCTGCTGCGAGACTTTCCCGTATGCCTTCAGCGCTTCTTGCATGCCCCAACAACCCCCGTTCGTAGGCAATCAATTTCTGTGCGTCTTTCAACGCCTTATACATTTCGCCTGTTAAGATATGATTGTTGATGTTTTCAATGTGTTGCCACGCGCTCGGCACCGCCTGCAGGAACTCGTTGATCAGAACGAAGTAGATGTCCTGATGGTCGCGCGGCGTCTTCGACGTGTACATGAGCTGGATGGCGAGATAGATGCGCTTCGCCGGCGTGTCCGCGTCCTCCGCGGTGAGGATGTCCTTCTCGCGCAGGATCGGCACCGTGCCATCGATGAGCAGCCGTGTGCGCTGATCGGCGTTGGTGACGACGCACTCGCCGAGGATGATTCGCTCACCGGGTTTCAGTTCGACTTTGAGCGCCATGGCGTGCCTCCAGGAGCGAATGCGGAAGCCGGGTCGGCTTTCGCGACGTCTCGCGCTCCAATCACGATCGCGGTCGTCGCTTCGGATCCGGTTGAGCCGAAGTCGCTGCGACTTTCTCGACCATCGCGGCGGCTTGCTTAATGAATCGTAAATGCCGCGATGCGGTCGTCCGCCTCGTCTTAGCTGAACAAGCGCAGCACGGCTTGGTCGGCCTGCGAGGCGAGGGAGAGCGCCGTGGTCGAGAGCTGCTGGCGGGTCTGCAGGGCGAGGAGGTTGGCGGCCTCTTCGTTGCTGTCGGCGAGCACCAGGTTGTCGGCGCCGGTCTGCAGCGTGTTGATCATGTTCTTGGTGAAGTCCTGACGGTTCTGCACGATCGACAGGTTCGAGCCGAAGGCCGAGGACTGTGAGCGCAGCGACGTCAGAGCGTCGTGTAGGCTGTCGGCACGCGTATCGAGCGCCGTGTTGCTTGCGAACTCGGTGGCGTCCGCCGCGCCGATGCCGAGGACATCCGAGTTGATGCCGTCGGGGTCCTGCGAGACGATCGAGATCGAGCTCGTATTGGTCTCGTTGAACGTCAGCTTCAGCGTGTCGCCCTTCAGCAGGTTGATGCCGTTGAAGCTGGCGTCGTCCGAGAGCTTGTTGAGCTGGTCGCGCAGTTCGTTGAACTGGTTGATCAGGTTCTTGCGGACGCTGTTGCCGCCGATGGTCTGGGTGCTGGACGTGCCGGTCGAGCCGTCGATGGCGTTGGAAGCGGTGGCGCCGACGACGGAGAGATCTTCCGTCGACAGGTTCTGGATGTTGAGGCGGCCGCCGTCGTTGGACGCCTTCACCTTGCCGGCGAGCGAGGTGTTGGTGTTGATCGCGGCGACGAGGTCGTCGACGCTCTTCACCGTGCCGGTGCTGGCGACGTAGTTGGTCGAGCTCGACAGGCCGAGCGAGGTCAACAGCGCGCCGGTCGAGCCGGTGAAGTCGACGTTGCCGTTGGCGTTCGAGATGGTGATCGTCGAGCCCGAGACCGAGGTGCTGACGCCGGTGATGCCTGCGGCATCGATCGCGCTCTTGAGGCCGGAGGCGTTGGTGTCGTTGGCGATCGTGACGTCGGTGCCATTGATCCTCAGCGTGCCGCCGGTATAGGTGCCGGGAACGGTTCCGGAGGTGGAGGAGCCGGGCGTCGCGGGGGTGCCGGTGGTGTTGAGCGCGATGTCGACCGGCGTGGAGCCGACGGCGCCGCCGGAGATCGAGATGTTCTTCACGGTCGAGGTGCCGATGGAGGCGGCGTCGATGGTGAAGGACGTGGACTTGAAGGAGGCGTCCTGGCGGGCCTGGTTGATGGTGGCCTGCATGGACTCGACGGTCTTGGTGATGGCGGTGAGGCCGTTATTGGCGGCCTGCAGCGTCTGAATGCCGTTCGACATCGAGTCGAGGATGCCCGAGAGGTCGGAGGCGCGTGCCGAGAGCGAGGAGGAGGTGAAGAAGCTCGTCGGGTTGTCGAGCGCGGAGTTGACCTTCTTGCCGGTGGCGAGACGGTTCTGCGTCGTGCTCAAAAGCGACGCCGTGTTCTGCAGCGCAAGCAAATTCTGCCGGACGCCGGCGGAGAGGACGATGTCGCTCATGGCTCAACCCTTCATGAATCCGTATGGGACGGGTTGATCATGATTTGGTAACCCTAATGCCGGGTAAACGAAATTCTAACGAGTCCTTAATGCGGATGGCGCGCGCAAAAAAAACGGCGGGGCAAAGCCCCGCCGCTTCCGTTTGGCCGAAGCCGGGAAGGATCAGAACAAGCGCAGCACGGCCTGGTCGGCCTGCGAGGCGAGGGAGAGCGCCGTGGTCGAGAGCTGCTGGCGGGTCTGCAGGGCGAGGAGGTTGGCGGC
>JBDHSU010000061.1:0-23001 GCA_039808325.1 Variibacter sp.
GCCCGGCCGCTCCACTCGGGGTCCGTTTCTAACGTTCGCATCCCGTTTCGGTGGGTGCGTTTGCGAATGTTGGAAACAAGGGACCATGAGCAGCTAAAAGATTTTGGTGGAGCTTTGGATTTGACATTCGCTTTTCGAGTTTGCGGCAAGCCGGGTAGCGAATGTCAAATCCGCTCCCCTGGGCTTTGAGACATGCGAATCGGCACCCGTAAAAGCAAGATGGCGTTGGCGCAGACGGAAGACGTGGCGCTGCGCCTGCGCGCGAAATGGCCGGCGCTCGACGTCGAGGTCGTGCGTTTCGAGACGGTCGGCGATAACGATCAGGTCGGAAAGCTACTGTCGCATGGCGGCAAGGGGGGCGCGTTCGTCGCGCAGATTCGGGCGGCGATCCTCGCCGGCGACCTGCAGGCCGCGATGCATTCCCTCAAGGACATGCCGGGCAACGAAGAGACGCCTGGCCTCGCCATCGGCGCGACCCTGCCGCGCGAATCCGCCGCCGACGCCCTGGTGCTGCGGCCGGGGCTTTCGCTCGAAACGGTGATGGCGACGCGTGCCAAGGGGCTGAAGATCGGGACCAATGCGGTGCGCCGTGCGGCCTATCTGCGCCGCCTGTTTCCCGAGGCCGAGGTAATCCACTTCCGTGGCGCCGCCGACACCCGCGTCGCCAAGCTCGACGAGGGACGGGCGCAAAAATTGCCGGACGGCGGCGAGGTCGGGCCCGCCGACGCGCTGGTGATGGCGCGCGCCGGGCTCGAGCGCATCGGCCGCGGCCGGCGCGCCGCCTATACGTTCGCGTTCCGTGAAATGCTGCCGGCGGTCGGGCAGGGGATCGTCGCCGTCGAGTGCGCCGAGACCGACTGGACGAGCCGCCGTCAGCTTCAGGGCATTGACGACGCGGCGGCGCGGCACTGCGCCGAGGCGGAGCGCGAGGTGCTGTGGATCCTCAACGGGCACTGCAATTCGCCGATCGCGGGGCACGCCACCATTGAGGGCGCGACGATGACGCTGACCGCCGCGGTGATCGACGCCGGCGGCGACAGCATCATCGAGGCCGAGCGGCAGGGGCCGGTGGCGACGCCACGCGAGCTTGGCCGTGCGGTCGGGCTCGAGCTGCTCGACAAGGGCGCGGCGGCGATCATCGAGAAGAGCCGGCCAGCGTAACGGATTTTGCGTCCTCAATGCCCCCGCACGCGTGCGAGCATGCGCTCGACATGCGCGATCGGCGTTTCCGGCAGGATGCCGTGGCCGAGATTGAAGATCAGGCGCCCGCCGCCGTAATTTTCCAGCACCGTATCGACGGCGCGATCGAGCGCGTCGCCGCCCGCGAGCAGCGCCAGCGGATCGAGATTGCCCTGCACGGCGATGCGATTCTGCACGCGGTCGCGGACGAATGCGGGTTCCGCCGTCCAATCGATGCTGACGGCGTCGACGGGCACCTGCTGGACGAAGCTCGCCAGCGAGCCGCCGGCGCCGCGCGGGAACCCGATGACCTTCGCGCCGGGAATTTCGGCGCGCACGCCCTCGACGATGCGGCGCGTCGGCGCGATGCACCACTGGGCGAATTCGTGCGGCGGCAGCACGCCGGCCCAGGTGTCGAACAGTTGCACCGCTTCGGCGCCGGCGCGTAACTGGCCGACGAGGTAACGGATGGAGGCGGCGACGAGCGTGTCGAGCAATTGCGCGAACATCGCCGGCTCGCGATAGGCGAACAGCCGCGCCGGCGCCTGGTCCGGCGTGCCGCGGCCGGCGATCATGTAGGTTGCGACCGTCCACGGCGCGCCGCAAAAGCCGAGCAGCGTGACGTTCAGCGGCAGCGCGGCCTTCACCTGCTTCACCGTTTCGTAGACCGGGGCAAAGACCGTATCGTCCGGCTCGGTGCGTAGCGCGCGGATTTTCTCGGCCGAATCGAGCGGTTCGAGGCGCGGGCCTTCGCCGGCTTCGAAGCGCACGGTGCGGCCAAGGGCGTGCGGGACGACGAGGATGTCGGAGAACAGGATGGCGGCGTCGAATCCGAAACGCCGCACCGGCTGCAAGGTCACCGTGGCGGCAAGCTCCGGGGTGAAGCAGAGGTCGAGGAAGCTGCCTGCCTTGGCGCGAAGCTCGCGATATTCCGGCAGATAGCGGCCGGCCTGCCGCATCATCCAGACCGGCGGCACGGACTGACGTCGTCCGTCGAGAACGGCGAGAAGCGGTTTCGTGGCGGGAAGGGTCAAGGCGAGGGGCGTGGGCATGGCGGCTCGATACACCGGGGCCGCGGTTTTGGCCATGCGGCCCGGCTTCCCCGTTGTGAGAAGCTCTCAGGCTGACGGAGAGTGTTCAATATTGCCGCGTAATGCCGTAGAAGACTGCGACACGTCGTCGCTCGAACGCCCCCCGCATGGCCGACATTTCCGTTCCCGAAGCCGCCCCGTTGCGGCACCACGCGCCATTCGTGCTGTTCTGGCTGGCGCGTGTCTGCGCGACGATCGCGTTCCAGGCGCTGGCGGTCGCGGTCGGCTGGCAGATCTATGCCTTCACCAACAGCCCGTTCCAGCTTGGCCTCATCGGGCTGGTGCAGTTCCTGCCGTCGGTGATCTTTTTTCTGGTCGTCGGGCATGTCGCCGACCGCTACGACCGGCGCGCGGTGCTGCGCATCTGTCAGATCGTCGAGGGGGCCGTTGCCGCCCTGCTGGCGCTCGGGACGGCCGGCGGCTGGTTGACGACCGACATCATCTTCGCGCTCGTCTTCGTCTTCGGCGCGGCGCGGGCCTTCGAATCTCCGACCTTGCAGAGCCTTCTGCCGACGATCGTCCCGGCGCCGATGTTTCCGAGCGCCGTCGCCGGCTCGGCCTCGGCGAACCAGACCGCGACGATCATCGGGCCGGCGCTGGGCGGCTTCCTTTACGCCGTCGGGCCGGTCTTCGCCTACGGGTTTTGCGCGATCGCGTTCCTCTCGGCGGCATTATTCGTCACCTTCATCAAGGTCGAGGGCGAGGCGCCGGCGCGCGAGCCGCCGACGCTCAAGACGCTGTTTGCGGGCATCGAGTTCATCCGCCGCAGTCCGATGATCCTCGGCGCCATCTCGCTCGATCTGTTCGCGGTGCTGCTCGGCGGGGCGACGGCGCTGCTGCCGGTCTTCGCGCGCGATATCTTCGACGCGGGGCCGTGGGCGCTGGGGCTTTTGCGCGCGGCGCCGGCGGTGGGCGCGCTATCGATGTCGGTCGGCCTGGCGCGCTGGCCGCTACAGCAGCGCGTCGGGCGCACGATGTTCGTCTCGGTCGCGGTCTTCGGCGCCGCGACCATCGTTTTCGCGCTGTCGCGCTCGCTGCCGCTGTCGTTCGCGGCCCTCGTCGTCCTCGGCGCGGCCGATGTCATCAGCGTGGTGATCCGCTTGACCCTGGTGCAGATCAACACGCCGACGGCGATGCTCGGCCGCGTCAGCGCCGTCAACGCGCTGTTCATCGGCACCTCCAACCAGCTTGGAGAGTTCGAATCCGGGGTGACGGCGGCGCTGTTCGGCACCGTGCCGGCGGTTGTCCTCGGCGGCGTCGGGACGTTTCTGGTCGTCCTCACCTGGATGCGGCTGTTCCCGCAGCTTCTGCGCGCCGATCGCTTCAATCCGCCGGAACGGTGAAGGAGCACCGGGGTCTGGCCGAGCAGGCAATCCTCGTGCGAAAATCTGCTATGAAGCCCTCAGCATGATGCCCACAGCGACGAGAACGATGCCCAGCAATGCCTCGACGATGACGACCGAAGACGCCCACATCCTTGCCGAGATCGAGCGCAAGGTGCTGTGGCTGGCGTCCTGGACCATCCACAATGCCAACCATATCCGCGAGAGCTCCGACGGATTGAAGGTCGGCGGGCACCAGGCGTCGTCGGCATCGCTCGCGACGATCATGACCGCGCTCTACTTCAACGCGCTCCGCCCGCAAGACCGGGTCGCGGTGAAACCGCATGCGAGCCCGGTGTTTCACGCCATCCAGTATCTGCTCGGCAAGCAGACGCGCGAGAAGCTGGAGAATTTCCGCGGCTACAAGGGCGCGCAGAGCTACCCCTCGCGCACCAAGGACACCGACGATGTCGACTTCTCGACCGGTTCGGTCGGTCTCGGCGTCGCGCAGACGCTGTTCTCCTCGCTGACGCAGGACTACACGCGCGCGCACGGCTGGGGCACGGAACGGCCGGAAGGGCGGATGATCGCGCTGGTCGGCGACGCGGAGCTCGACGAGGGCAACATCTTCGAGGCCATGCTCGAGGGCTGGAAGCAGGGCCTGCGCAACTGCTGGTGGATCATCGACTACAACCGGCAGAGCCTCGACGCCGTGGTGCGCGAGGGTCTGTGGGAGCGCTACGAAGCGCTGTTCCGCAATTTCGGCTGGGACGTCGTCATCCTCAAATACGGCACGTTGCAGGAAGCCGCGTTCCGCGAGCCGGGCGGCGAGCGGCTGCGCGCCTGGATCGACAATTGCCCGAACCAGCTCTACTCGGCGCTCGTCTTCCAGGGCGGAGCGGCGTGGCGCAAGCGGCTGCTCGACGAGCTTGGCGACCAGGGCGACGTCACCAAGCTGATCGAAAAGCGCTCGGACGACGAGCTCGCGCGGCTCATGAACAACCTCGCCGGCCACGATCTGCCGACGCTGACGAAAGCCTTCGCCGCGATCGATCACGACCGTCCGACTTGCTTCATAGCGTACACGGTGAAGGGCTTCGGCCTGCCGATCGCCGGGCACAAGGACAACCATGCCGGGCTGATGACCCCGGCGCAGATGGAGACGTTCCGGCAGGCGATGGCGATCCGACCCGGCCATGAATGGGATCGTTTCGAGGGCCTCGGAATCGCACCGGAAACGCTGCAGGCGTTTCTCGACCGTGTGCCCTTCGCCGCGAAGGCCGAGCGCCGCCACGCCGCGCCGCATTTCGACATTCCGGAGGCGCTGCAGACGCCGACGCAAAAGGTGATGTCGACGCAGTTCGGCTTCGGCTCGCTGCTCAACGAGATCGCGCGCAGCGACGCGCCTTATGCCGACCGCATCGTGACCACGTCGCCCGACGTGACGGTCTCGACCAATCTCGGACCGTGGGTGAACCGCCGGCAGCTCTACGCACGCGAAGAGATGGCCGACACGTTCAAGAAGGAGCGTATCCCGTCGACCTACCACTGGGAGTTCTCGCCCAAGGGGCAGCATGTCGAGCTCGGCATCGCCGAGAACAACCTGTTCATCAACCTGTCGGCGCTCGGGCTGTCGCATTCGATCAGCGGCGAGCGGCTGCTGCCGATCGGGACGCTCTACGATCCCTTCATCGCGCGCGGCCTCGATGCGCTCAACTACGCCTGCTATCAGGACGCACGCTTCATTCTGGTGGCGACGCCGTCCGGCATCACGCTCGCCGGCGAGGGCGGCGCGCACCAGTCGATCGGCACGCCGCTGATCGGCATGGCGCAGGATGGGTTGGCTGCGTTCGAGCCGGCTTACGTCGACGAGCTTGCCGTCGTGATGCGCTGGGCGCTCGAATACATCCAGAAGGGCGGCGAGGGAGAACCCTCCGAGCGCAACTGGCTGCGCGACGAGACCGGCGGCTCCGTTTATCTGCGGCTGTCGACGCGCCCCATCGAACAGATCCAGCGCGAACTCACGCCGGAGCTGAAGCAGGGAATCATCGACGGCGCCTATTGGCTGCGCAGGCCGGGACCGAACTGCCAGGTGGTCGTTGCCTATACCGGCGCGATGGCGCCGGAGGCGATCGAGGCGATCGGCCTCATGGGCGAGGACCGGCGCGATGTCGGCTTGCTCGCAGTGACGTCGGCGGACCGGCTCAACGCAGGATGGACGGCGGCGAACCGCGCGCGCGAGCGCGGCCTCGTGCACGCGCGCTCGCATGTCGAGCGCCTGCTGGCGGATGTGCCGGGCCATTGCGGCATCGTCACCGTCGCCGACGCGCACCCGGCGTCGCTCGGCTGGCTCGGCGCCGTGCATGGCCACCGCGTGCGCCCGCTCGGCGTCGAGCATTTCGGCCAGACGGGAACGCTCGCCGACCTCTATCGCCACTACGGCATCGACGCCAACGCGATCGTCGCGGCGGCGCAGGCGATCGCACCGGGGCGTCCGATCCGTTACCTCAAAGCCTTGCCGTGAGGCTCACTGACTGGCGTGCATCATCAGCTTGTTGAGGAAGGCGCAGCATTTCTCGATCTCGGAAATGGCGATGAACTCATCGACCTTGTGCGCTTGGTCGATGACGCCGGGGCCGATGACGACGGTCGGCACACCGACCTCTGAGAACAATCCCGCTTCGGTGCCGTAGGCGACCTTGCTGTGGGCGTTGCGCCCGCTGAGGCTCTTGGCGAGCGTGATCACGTCGGCGTCGGGGGCGGTGTCCAATCCCGGAATGCTCGATCGGATGTGGAAGTCGATTCCCGTTTCCGGCCCGACAGCCTGCATCTGCGGCTCGAGCACATCGCGCGCGTAGGACGTCACCTCGTCGGTCAGCGCGTCGAGATCGTCGGCGGCGATGGTGCGGAACTCGAATTCGAAGTGGCTTTCCTCCGGCACGAGATTGAGCACGACGCCGCCGTGGAAGAAGCCGGTATGCGCGGTCGAAAACGAGATGTCGTAGAGCGCGTCGCGCGGGCCCTGCTTCGCCAGCCGGTCGGCGATGTCGCGCACCTTGGCGATGACGCGCGCGCCGAACTCGACGGCGTTGACGCCGAGCGGCGCCAGCGAGGAATGGCAGTTGCGACCACGCACCTTGACCACGAAGGAGCGCTTGCTCTTGTGGCCGATCACGACCTCCATGCCGGTCGGCTCGCCGACGATGCAGGCCAGCGGCTTCACCGGCACGGTGCCGACGAATGCGGCCAGGTCCTGGGCGCCGAGGCAGCCGACTTCCTCGTCATAGGAGAGCGCGAGGTGGAACGGCGCCTTGAGGTCGCGCTTGAGCATCTCGGGAACGGCAGCGAGCGCGCAGGCGACGAAGCCCTTCATGTCGGTCGAGCCGCGCCCATAAAGCCGATCGCCCTTGCGCGTGAGCTTGAACGGGTCGGTCGCCCAGTCCTGCCCGTCGACGGGCACAACGTCGGTGTGGCCGGAGAGGATGTAGCCCGGCTTGTCCTGGGGCCCGATGGTCGCCCAGAGGTTCGCCTTCTTGCCGCTCTTGTCGGGAACCCGCTCGTGCGCGATGCCGAAGCCGTCGAGATAAGTCTCGACCCATTCGATCAAGGGCAGGTTGGAGTTGCGGCTGGTGGTGTCGAAAGCGACGAGCGTTTCGAGGATGCGGATGGCTTCGTTCGTATTCATCCGCTGATTGATGCATTCGGCGCGAGAACGATCAAGCCCGTTTCCCGCGAAATCGTTGCGCGAAAAAAAGCCCTCCCCGAAGGGAGGGCTTGAGGTGGTGACGGAAGTCACGTCACGGGGGGAACCGGGTCTATATTCGTCGCGCGTCCGGGTGGAAAACCGTGTCCGCTTTTCCTGGACGCGCTCCTAACGCAGCACGACGACGGGCGTGCCGATCCTGACGCGCTGATAGAGGTCGATGACGTCGGCGTTGAGCATCCGGATGCAGCCGGACGAGACGGCGCGGCCGATCGTTTCCGGCTCGTTCGAGCCGTGGATGCGATAGAGCGTGCCGCCGAGATACATGGCGCGGGCACCGAGCGGGTTTTCGATGCCGCCCTTCATGAAGCGCGGCAGGTCGGGCCGGCGCTTCAGCATTTCTTCCGGCGGACGCCAGTCCGGCCATGCCTGCTTGTTGGTGATCTTCTGCGTGCCGGCCCATTGGAAGCCTTCGCGGCCGACGCCGACCTTGTAGCGGATCGCTTTGCCGTCGCTCATCACGTAGTAGAGGCGGCGCTCCTTGGTGTTGACGATGATCGTGCCCGGCGCCTGCTTGCCGTTGAAGGCGACGATCTCGCGGGTGACCCCGTGCGCCGTGCGGCCGACCTGACCGGGGGGCTGGCGCGGAGCGACCACGCTCTCATCCGGCACCGTACCGGCCTGCGGCAGCGCGGCATATTGCGGGACCGCCGGCTGCGGGGCGGCGGCGTTCAGCGCCTGCGCCAGCGGCACGAACGGCAACAGAAAGAACGGCGGCGCGTTGTTGTCGCCGTTGGTCATGGCGGCGGCGGGCGAGAGGGAGGCCAGAACGACCGTGGCGGAAAGGGCGAGACGGGGCAAAAGACGCATTACACGCTCCATCGGAAAATGCTTTGAAAGGGAATTCGCCGTCAGCGGATCGGATCGGCGCTCGAGGCGATCATGACCTTGCCGGCGGGCACCTTGGTGCGGCGCTCGATCTTGATCGTACGCACCGGCTTGACCGGCACGCCTTCGTCGGAGACGAGGCATTCGTCGGCGATGTACGGCCAGTGCTCGTGCACGCAGTCGCTGCTCGGAACGAACGTCCTCGTCGCGGCGTGACCGGCGTTGACGATCTCCGTTGCCGGTGCATAGGCGGTGAAGGTCTGGTCGGGCGCGGGGAAGCGTTCGGCAACATTTGTGGCGGCGTCGTTCGATGTGCGGGCGCTCAGCCCGTCGAAGGTCACCACGCCGATGGCGATCAAGGCCGAGAGGGCAATAAGCGGCGAATTGATCTTGAACATCTGTCGTCTCCCGTGGGCGCCTCTTGCGAACGAGGCGTTATCGAATTGAGCCCAACGTAGACGCGCCAAGTTTCGCCTTCTTTTCGCCGCAGGCGGAAAAAGGTTTCACGGCAGTTTACCTTTGTTTCGTCGCGGACCTTGCGACGAAACAAAGGGCCGTTTTCAGCGTGTTTTTATCGAAGCGGTTAACCGCGCGTTCGCCTTGCGCGCGGCTAGATGATTTTGGATCGAATCGATCCAAAATCATGAACGTGATCGATTCTCATAACTTAGAGCAGGATGTGGGCGGAAAACCGCTCCACACTTTTCCTCGTTCCGCTCTAGGCGTTGCCGATGAGAATTCCGGTCGCGAAGACAAGCAGGCCGCCCACGATGACCTGGAAAGCGGCGCGCAGGAATGGCGTGTCCATGTAGCGTGCGCGGACATAGGAGATGGCGAACAATTCGGCGATGACGACGGCGACGGCGACGCCGGTTGCGATCCCGAAATGCGGAATGAGGTACGGCAGCGTATGGCCGATGCCGCCGAGTGTCGTCATCAGGCCGCAGACCAGCCCGCGAATCCACGGATGGCCGCGTCCGGTGAGGCTGCCGTCGTCGGACAGCGCTTCGGCAAAGCCCATCGAGATTCCCGCGCCCACTGAGGCGGCAAGGCCGACGAGAAACGCCGCCCAGGTGTCCTGCGTTGCGAACGCTGCGGCGAACACCGGTGCCAGGGTCGAGACGGAGCCATCCATCAGGCCGGCCAGTCCCGGCTGCACGATCTGCAGCACGAACATGCGCCGTGCCGTGTCGCTTTCCTGCTTCTTCGCGTCCGCGGAGATGTTTTGTTCGAGCCGTGTGGCGAGCGCCTCGTGCTGCGCCTCCACCGCGGCAAGATCACCGAGCAGTTTGCGCACAGCCGGGTCGGTCGAGCGGGCCGCGGCGTTGATGTAGAAGCGCTGCGCCTCGGCCTCCATCGTCTCCGCCTGCTGGCGCACGGCGGCGATGTCGAAAGATTGCATCATCCAGGCCGGCTTACGCTTGATGAAGCCGCGGATGTCCTCACGCCGGATGAGGGGAATGTGGTTGCCGAAACGCTCCTGAAACAGATCGAGAAGGCGCCGGCGATGTTCGTTCTCCTCGTTGGCCATCTCAACGAAGACCTGGGCCGAGGCCGGATAAGGCTTGCGCAGCCCCTCCGCAAAATCACGGTAGACGCGCGAGTCCTCTTCCTCCGCCTGGATTGCGAGAGCGAGGACCTCCCGGTCGGTCAGGTCCGCCAGGGATCGCTGATTGGAAAGGGAGAACCACGGCATAGGCCGATACCAAGTTTAGAATTGATCTAAACTTGGTATCGCGGCGGTTATTGGCCGTCAATGGTTAAGGGCCGCGGCCGTCCGGCGAGAACACATAGCCGGCGCCGCGCACGGTGCGGATCACGATCGGATGCGCGGGATCGGATTCGATCTTTCGGCGGATGCGCGTGATGCGGATGTCGATCGCGCGATCGAACGCGTCCGGGTCGCGCGCATTGGCGAGGTCGAGGAGGCGCTCGCGCGTCAGCACGCGCTTCGGATTGTCCGCGAACGCCTTGAGCAGGCCGTACTCCGACGCGGTGAGCGGATGCTCCACGCCATCGTCGTCGCGCAGCACGCGCGCGTCAACGTCGAGCCATTTCGTGCCGAAGCGCACAACCTTGTTCTTCCCGCCGGCGTCGGCCGCGGGCACTGTCGCCTGGCTGCGCCGCAGCACCGAGCGGATGCGCGCCACGAGCTCGCGCAGCTCGCAGGGCTTGGCGATGTAGTCGTCGGCGCCGAGTTCCAGGCCGACGACGCGGTCGATCGCGCTCGCCGTCGCCGTGAGCATGATGACGGGAACGTTGGAGCGCGACTTGAGGTCGCGGATGATGGAGAGCCCATCCTCCTCCGGCATGTTGAGATCGAGGATGATGAGGTCCGGCTTCTCCTTGTCGAACGCCGCGCGCAGGCTCGCGCCGCCGTCGCACAGCGTCGCCTTGAAGCCGTGCATCTTGAGATAGTCGCCGACCATGTCGCGGGTCGAGGCCTCGTCGTCGACCACCATGATATGCGGCAATACGCTTGTCATGACATGCTCCGTTCAAGCGGCAGCGCAATGGTGAAGGTCGCTCCCTTGCCGGCCCCGGGGCTGGCGGCGGTGATCTGTCCGCCGTGCAAATCGACGATTCGCTTGACGATGGAAAGACCGAGTCCGGTCGAACTCTCGCCCGCCGTCGGCTTGGCGGAGAGCCGCTGAAAGCGGCCGAAAAGGCGCGCCACGTCTTCGGGCGAAAGCCCGGCGCCGGTGTCGCGCACGACGATCCGCGCCTCGCCGTTCGCGGGCTCGACGCAGAGCGTCACCGCCCCGCCGGCCGGCGTATATTTGATGGCATTGTTCACCAGATTGTCGATCGCCTCCCACAGCCGGTCAGGATCGGCGGCAACGGTTAAAGGTAGCGCTGCGGAAAGCGTCAAACTTTGCCCTTTCTTCACCGCAAGCTCGCGATTCGTCTCCACGACGCGGCGCACCATGTCGGTGATGTCGAACGTCTCGCGGCGCAGATTGATGTCGTCGGCGTCGGCCATGGCGTCGGCCAACAAGGTGTCGACCATGCCGATGAGACGCCGACCGCTTTCCTGGACGTGGGAGATTTGCTCGCGCGCGACGGCGACGTTGAGCGGCGACTGCGACACCATGTCCTTGAGCATCTCGGCCCGTCCCATGATCACGCTCAGCGGATTCTTGAGGTCGTGGGCGACGGTGCCGAGGATTTCGCTCTTGAAGGCGTTGGTGCGGCGCAGCCGAGCGCCTTGCGCCGCGAGACGCTCGTTGGCCAGCGTCAGGGCGCGCGTGCGCGCGGCGACGCGCTCCTCCAGCTGGGCGTTGGCGCGCTGCAACTCCTCATAGAGGATGACGTTGTCGAAGGCGACCGAGAGCTTGCTGCAAAACACTTCGACCAGCGCGCGGTCGGTGTCCGAGAGATGGCGCGCCGCCTCGATCAACACGACGATCTCGCGACCGCTCGCGGTGTTGATGTAGAGCACCGTGCGGCGCGCGTGGAATTCGTGGCGCCGGCGCGAGAAGGCGTCGTCGACCATCGTGTGCAAGTCGTCGTCGAGTCCGCGTTGCCCGATATACTGCTGATAGCAGCCCGACCCGGCGAGAACCGAAAAACTCTGGTCGGGGCCGCCGGCGCTCTCGCGCAGCACCAGGATCCCCGCGCAGTCGACGTTGAGCAGCGAGGCGATCTGCGTCAGCACGCCCTCGGCCAGGCGTTGCATCGATTTGAAATCGAACAAGGTCGAGGCGGCGTCGATGATGATCTCGAGGCCGCGGCGCGTCTCGACCAGGCGCTGCAACTGCTGATAGCTGCGCAGCGCCGCCGTCAGCGTGGTGAAGAGCTTGTCGGCCGTGAGTTCCGTCTTCGCCTTGTAGTCGTTGATGTCGTAATCGATGATGACGCGGCGTTCGGGCGCCTGGCCAGGCTGCCCGGTGCGCAGGATGATGCGCACCGTCTCGTTCTTGAGCTCGTTGCGAATGTAGTCGACGAGCTCGAGGCCGGCGACGTCGCTTTCCATCACCACGTCGAGCAGAACGACCGCCGTGTCGGGATGCGCCGCCAGCAAGGTGCGGCCCTCGGCCGCCGAATAAGCGGACAGAATATCCAGCCGCTGGCCGTTGAGCGAATAGTCGTAGAGCGCGAAGCGCGTGCCGTCGTGCACCGCCTCGTCATCGTCGATGACGATGATCTTCCAGCGGTGCCGGCCTTCATCCGGCGGCAAGGCCGGATCGTCGTCGATGAACGTCACGAGGTCGTTGTCTTGAGCCATGCTCACCGATCCGTGGCGATGTCCGCATCCGTCGCTGCCGATGGGCTTTCCAGCGGGGCGTTCAGCGGCAGGACGATACGAAACGTGGTTCCCCGATTTGGCGCGGAGACGAATGAAATACGTCCGCCGAGCCGCCTCGTGACGAGGTTATACACGATGTGAAGGCCAAGGCCCGTGCCGCCGTGGTTGCGGCGGGTGGTGAAGAACGGGTCGAAGGCGTGCCGCCGGACCTCCTCGGTCATGCCGGCGCCGTCATCGGAAAAGTTGATCTCGACCTGCGGGCCGGTCAGCCGGCGCGCCTCGATCCGGATGACTCCCTCAAGGCCGCCGGCGAACGCGTGCGTCGTGGCGTTGAGAACGAGGTTGGTGAGGACCTGGCCATAGGCGCCAGGATAGCCCTCCATGACAATGCCGTCCGGCACGTCGATATTGAGCGTCAGGTGCGCCTTCTTCAGGCCCGCCCGCAGGCTGGAGACGATCTGCTCGGTGGACTCGCGCAGGTCGAACGGCCGGCGCGTCTCATGGCTGCGATCGACCGCGACCTGCTTGAAGGATCGGATCAGCTCCTCCGCCCGCTCGAGATTGAGCACGAGCTGGTTGGACGCGTCGCGGGCGCCGTCGACGAATTCCGTCAGGCGGGCGCGGCGAAGCTGGCCCTCGCCGATCTCGGCGGCAAAGGCTTCGCATCGCCGCGCCAGGCTCGAGGCGACGGTCAGGCCGATGCCGACCGGATTGTTGACCTCGTGAGCGACGCCGGCGACGAGGCTTCCGAGCGCGGCGAGCTTTTCCGCCTCGATAAGGCTGCGCTGCGTCTCGCGAAGATCGGAGAGCGCGCTCTCGGCATGCTCCTTCGATGCGCGCAGTTCGATCTCCGCGCGCTGCTTCGCCACGGCGTTCTCGCGGAAGACCTCGACGGCCCGCGCCATTTCGCCGATCTCGTCGCGCGCCTTGAGGCCGTGGACGGGCGCCGTGTAATCGCCACCGACGATGCGCAGCATCGTGGCGCGCAGATCGCGCAGCGGCGTGCTGATGCTGCCGGCCACCGCGATGCCGATGAAGATCACCAGCAGGAGGAACAAGCCCGCAACCAATAGGACTTGGAGATAGACCTCGTTCAACGCTTTGCCGAAACGGTCCTTCGCCTGTTGCTCCCGCGCCCGCAGCCGCCGCGACAGGGCATCGATCGCCGCCGCCGTCGCCTGGTCGTTTTCGACGGCTTGCTTCAGCAGCGCCGCTTGCCTGGTGAATTCGTCCGCCATATGCGCGAGGCCAGCCCGCAGCGCCGCGCCGCTTTGACGTAAGGCATCGATTTCGGCGCGCTGACGATCGTTCCCGGCGAGATTTGAAAGCGCCGACAGGCTGTGGCCGATGGCATCGGCATTTGCGACGGCGTCGTCGAAGCGTGCCGGCGACGGCGCGAAAGAGTAGGCGTTTGCCGCGAGCAGGAACGCGGAGAGCGCCTCACGCGATTTGCGCAGCGGGGCCGCGATCGCCGTATCCTGCGCCGGTAAGCCGTTCTCGACGGCGGCGTAAAGACCTGGCATCGCTTTCGCCGGCGTCAGGATCTCCTGCTCGTAGGTTCGCGCGACAGCCTCGCGCGCGGCGCGCAGCGCGTCGAAACCGTTGACGAGGCGGTCGGTTGCCGTCGCCAGGGTCGTGACCGCGTCGGCCAAAGCCGGATCGGCGGCGGCCTGCTTGTGCAGCCCGTCGAGAAGGGCGGCACGTTGGCGTGCGATCTCATCGCGCAATTGCGGCTGCGGCTGCGGCTGCGGCTGACTGGCGGAGCGTAGCAGCAAGCCTTGAAGCCGCACCATCTCGCTTTCCGGCGAATCGAGCGCTTGGCCGGATTCGTGGGGCTGCTGCAGCGTGCCCCACGCGCTGGACAGGCTGCGCGCGCCGTCCCAGATCAGCGCGGCAAGAAGCAGCACGACCGCCGTATTGAGCCCGGCGATGGCGAAGATGCGCCAGCGGATGGGCAGCATACGGATCCGCTGCTCGACGCGAACGCCGAAGCCTGCCGGCCTTGCAGCGGCCACGGTCGAGGGGCTTTCGCGTTGGCCAAGAGCCGCCACGCCGGGGGACCTATTGCGATCTTTTGTCGGAGCTGAGAGAGCCCCGGACGCCCATGCCGGCGGGCGGCGCAGCCAGGCGGAGTTCGGTGCGAAGAGGGGCGACGGCACGTCCGGATGGCCGCGGCATCGCAGTCAACATCGTGTGTTCCCTCGCGCGAATGATCGATAATTCCCTACATCAACAGGGCCGGCCCGGCCAGCGGCCGGTCCGCCGGGCATTGTCGCGGGGGCGTAGTGCCGCGTGCTTATGCTGTATATCTAAGGACTTAGAGAGGATTCCCAAAAACCGACGGTCTGTATCGGAGGGTTATTTCGACCATGCTTGAATCCTTGCGGAAGCTTTTCAGCGACCTGAGCGGCGGCGAGAGTGGCCGGACATTCGACGAAGGGGATTATCGCGTCGCCGTCGCCGCGCTGCTCGTTCATATCGTCGGCATCGACGGCGCGGTCACGGAGGCGGAGCGGACGCGACTTCACGCGATTTTGAAATCCCGCTTCGATCTCGACGAAGCGCGGACGGCCGCGCTGGTCGAGGAAGCCACGCAAGCCGAAGGCGAGGCGGTGGATCTCTATCACTTCACCCGGTTGATCAACCGATCGTTGGACGAGGAAGGGAAGAAGCGCATCATCGAAATGATGTGGGAAATGATCTACGCAGATCACCACGTTAACGAATTCGAGGATAACGTGGTGTGGCGCGTTGCCGATTTGCTCGGCGTGTCGTCGCGCGAGCGTATCGGACTGCGCCAGCAGGTCGAGGCGGCGCAGACGAAAGTGGAGACGACCGACTAGCCATAAGTCGGTCTTCGGTTCTCGGCCGTTGAGGCGGGCGCAAATCGCACATGTCCACGTTCCGGCCTATTGTGCTGATCACCGGCGGATCATCCGGGATCGGCGCCGCGCTGGCGCGCGTCTTCGCCGAAAACAACCATGAGGTCGTCCTTGTGGCGCGCAACGGGGCGCAACTCGACGCCGTGGCCGACGATATCGGCGCGCACGGCCTCAAGCGTCCACACGTTCTGCCGATCGACCTGATGCGCCTCGATAGCGGCGCGCGTATCGGGCAGGAACTGGCGGCGCGCGGGCTTGAGCCCGCGTTCATCGTCAACAATGCCGGCTTCGGCCTGGTCGGCGGCGCCTCCGTGCTCGATCGGGCGGAGCAGCTCGACATGATCGACCTCAATATCCGTGCGCTCACCGATTTGTCGCTGCGTTTCGTCGGCAGTTTGCAGCGCCACCGAGGCGGTCTGCTGAATGTCGCCTCCGTTGCCGCGTTTCTGCCGGGCGCCGGCATGGCCGTTTATTACGCGAGCAAGGCCTACGTCCTCTCCTTCACCGAAGCGCTGCATCGCGAGCTCGAAGGCAAGGGCGTGCGGGTGACGGCGCTTTGCCCTGGCCCGGTGCCCACCGCATTCCAGGATCGTGCCGGCATGGTGCTCGGCGGGGACCGCATCGTGGCTCTTCTGAGCCAGCCGGCGGAGCGGGTCGCGCGTGCCGGGTATGCCGGATTGATGGCGGGACGGCGCGTCGTGGTTCCGGGCTTCGCCAACAAGCTCGTCACCGTCCTGGTGCGATTCGTGCCGCACTCCCTGCTTCTGCGCGTCGCGGACGAGCGCCAGCGCAAGCGCAAGATGTCGGGCACGCCGTGGTCGCAGCACCCGCTTTGACCGTTTTCGCCGCACACCGGGCGCGGGAGACGATCAATATGGCGCGACCCAATTCCCTTAAAACGAATCCTGCATTAGGACAGAAAAACGAAGCCCGTTCGTTTCGTCAGAGCCCCGAATGAAGAAGCCCGTTCTCTGCATCGTCCACCAAGAGCATTCCATTCCGGGCCGGGTGGGCCACGCACTGCAGCAACTCGGTTATCCGCTGGATATCCGGCGGCCGCGCTTTGGCGATCCGCTGCCGGCAACGATGGATGAGCATTCCGGCGCCATCGTTTTCGGCGGACCGATGAGCGCGAACGACAGCGACGGTTTTGTCCGCCGCGAGATCGACTGGATGGCGGTGCCGATCGCCGAGGACAAGCCGCTGCTCGGCATCTGTCTCGGCGCGCAGATGCTGGCGCGCCAGCTTGGGGCGAAAGTCTTCTGTCACGCGCAGGGACACGTCGAAGTCGGCTACTACGCGATCCGTCCGACCGAGGCCGGGCGGGCACTGAGCCCGCTATGGCCGAGGCACGTCTATCAATGGCATCGCGAAGGCTTCGATCTCGCCGACGGCGCCGAACTTCTGGCGGAAGGCGAGTGCTTTCCGGTGCAGGCGTTCCGCTACGGCAGCGCGTTCGCGCTGCAATTCCATCCGGAGGTCACGCAAGCGATGATGTGCCGGTGGACGGTGCGCGGCGCGGCGCGGCTGGAACTGCCGAATGCGCGGCCGCGTGAGCAGCATTTCGCCGATCGCGCGGCTTACGATTATCCGGTCAGGCAATGGCTGGCCGAATTCCTGGACCATTGGGTCGCCGGCGCGGCGAAGACGGCGCGGGCGAGGGCGCCGTCGCCCCGGACCGCTGCCGGGCAGTCGGAGGCGGCAGCCTCCCTCCTTTAGTCGAGGAGAGGCTTGTTTAGTCGAGAAGGGGCTTGGCGACGGCCTGGGAGGCCGCCTGCGGAACGTCTTCGCGGCGCAGGCCAAGCGCTGCCAACTGACCGTCCGACATCCGCGACAGCGTTTCGTAGCGGCGCGCCATGGCGTGACCGTCGCGCACGCCCGCGACCAGCTTGGCGACGGCGGCGCCGACGTTATGGAAGAACGCGCCCGAGCTGCGGCGGGCGGGCAGGGTGAGAGTAGACATCGGCGATCTCCTTTACGCCGATGCATATAATTTTGGTATACCAACGTGTCATCAGCGATTTACCGCATAGCGGCATGATGATTGTGCATAGCACAATAAGGACATCCGCACCGATCGGCGCGAAACCGCTGCGAACGATCCAAGGTCCGATCCAACGGCATGGAATCAGACCCATCGTTATCGTTTTGTTTGAGTGCGGTCCCCCGGCTCGGGCCCAAGGGCATGCTTTTTCCGAAAACCGGTTCCACTTTTCGGGACCATGCTCTAAAGCATTGAAATTTCGGCCAGAAATGCATTGCTCACGGCGAGGCCATCGCGCGCCGCGGCGGCGCGGGAGGCGCGCCGCCTGTTCCCCGGGAGCCGCGCGCCGGGCTGGTCTTCGACCGCGCGCGCCAGGACTTCGAAGCGCTCCACGCCTTTCGCCCCGAACGCGGACGGATCGAATGCCACGATGAGCTGGCCGGTCCCCGGCGGCGGGCCTTTCGCGTCGAGGAACGACGAGGCCTCGTCGGCGAAATTCGCGCCCGTCAGCCCCGCGGCGAGGAGTTCGACCATCAGGGCGAGCGCCACCCCTTTGGCGTCGCCGAGCGGCACCATGGTTCCGGCGAGCCCCGCGGCGGGGTCGGTCGTGGCGCGGCCTTGCGCGTCGAGCGCCCAGCCCTCCGGAACGGATTCGCCGCGCTGCCTGGCGGCGAGGAGGCTGCCGCGCGGGACCTTCGACAGCGCCATGTCGACGACGATCGGCGCGCGGCCGGGAAGCGGGCAGGCGAAGGCGATCGGATTGGTGCCGAAGACGCCGCGCGAGCCGCCCCAAGGCGCGATCGCGGCGGGCGTGTTGGCGAACATCATGGCGACGAGCCCCGCCTCGGCCAGGGCCTCGACGGCGTGCCCGGCGGCGCCACAATGGTGCGAGCGACGAATGGCCGCCGCGGCGACGCCGGTCTTCCGCGCCGTACCTGGCAATGCCGCAATGGCGGCGTCGAGCGCGGGGAAAGCGAAACCGTTGGCCGCGTCGACGGCAAGGAGGGCCGCGCGCGGCCGCGTGAGCGCGGGCGTCGCGTATCCGTCGACCTTGCCGGCCTTCGCTTGCGCCGCGTAGCTCGGCACGCGGGAGAGCCCGTGCCCCTTCAGTCCATCGGCTTCCGCCCGAACCAGGGCGCGCGCGACGCTGCGCGCATTGTCCTCGCGCGTGTTGCAGCGGACGAGCGTGCCCGCAACCAGGTTCTCCGCGTCTGCGAGGGAGAGCGTCGGCATCGGTTCAGTGGAGCAGGAGCAATCCGCCGGTGACGACCACGAAGATCACGAGCGTCGTGCCGACGACGGTCGCGATGTGCCGCCAGCCCAGCGCGCCGATTGCGGTCAAGGAGGTGCCGAGGCCGAGGGCGCCGATGGCGATGAGAAGTCCCCAGGTGGACACCTCCACCAGGAGCTTCTTGATCGGGTCGTAAAGCGGCGCGAGGCTCGGCAATGCCGCCATCGCGCTGTTGACGATACAAAGGACAAGAAAGACCAGCGCGAAGACAGGGACCGGCACCTTCGCCTCGCCGGTACGCGCGCCCCGGTGCGTGAACCACCAGCCGATGGCGAGCACCACCGGCAGCAGCAGGAACACGCGGAACAGCTTCACGATGACGGCGGCGTTGCCGACGGTGTCCGATACCGCGTAGCCGGCGCCGACGACCTGTGCGACGTCATGGATCGTGCCGCCGAGCATCACGCCGGTTTCCTGCGCGTCGAAGCCGAGGAGCACGCAGAGCGGCGGATAAAGAACCATGCCCAGCGTCGCCAGCGCGTTGACGCCGACGACGACGAATACGATGTCGGCTTCCTTTCCGGCGTAGTTGGGCACCACGGTCGAGGTCGCGAGCGTCGCCGACGCGCCGCAGACGGCGGTGCCGGCGCCCGCCAGCGCGCCGTAGCCTTCGTTCTGTCCAAACAGGTGCGCGAGCACGAAGCCCGCGACGATGGTGGCCGTCATCGCGACGATCACCAGCGAGGCCTGCGCCAGCCCGAGCGCGATGATCTCGCTGAGCGCGACGCGCAGACCGAGAAGGGCGACGGCCCAACGCAGCAAGGTCTTCACGCAGAAGGTCATGCCGGGCTTGAAGACCGGCCGCGCCGCGACGGGGTTCAAAGCGATGCCGACGAGCAGCGCGATCACCATCGCGGGGATCGGGACGACCTTTCCGACATAGGGCGCGGCGACGACGCCGACGATCGCAACCGCAAGGGAGATGAGAATGCCGGGCACGAGGTCGCGGAGCACCATGATGGCGCGCGATGAGGGACGTTCGGCGGCGCGAAGATTGGTCATTGGACGGGTTCGGATATGCCGGTTTCAGAATTGGAACCTGTTCGAACCCGGGGCTCGCGCTGCCGCGCCAGCCTCGGATCGGCGCTCTTGTGAACGGAACAAGCGACGGCGTCGAGCCCAAAATGAACGGGACGCGCCGCATGGCATCCATGCCGTGCCCTGACCGGAATTGTCACCGCGACAATCCGGCGGCTCGCGGCGAGCGAAGGGCTACGCACTCCGATACAGCTTCGTCAGCACGAACTCGCGATGCCCGAGCGCTTCCGCCGCGGTCAGCCGACCGTTCGCGGTCCGCATGATCATGTCGATGAGCGCGTCGCCGGCCTGCGGGATCGTCATCTCGCGGCGAAGAATCCCCGAGACATCGACATCGACGTGCTCCGACATCGTGCGCACGGTGCGCGGATTGCCGGTAATCTTGATGACCGGCACGATCGGGTTGCCGATGATATTGCCCTGTCCGGTCGGGAAGGTGTGCACGACGTAGCCGGCGGCCGCCATCAGCGTCACGCATTCCGCCGCGGCCGATGACGTGTCCATATAGTAGAGGCCGGCGCCTTTCGCGGGCGCTTCGGCCGGCTCGAGCACGTCGATATACTTGCAGGTGCGTCCGATCTTCTCGAGGTTGCCGAGCGCCTTCTCCTCGATGGTGGTGAGGCCGCCGGCGATGTTGCCCTTGGTCGGTTGCGAATCGGACAGATCGTTCGTCTTGTGTGCCTGGATGACGTCGTCCTCGTAAGCCTGCCAGGTCCTCATCCATTTCTCGCCGACCGCGGGGGACGCCGCGCGCGCCTTTGCGAGATGCTCGGCGCCGGTGATCTCGGAGGTTTCGCCGAACACGCCGTAAATCCCCTTCGGGATCAGCTTGTCGTACATGTTGCCGACGGTCGGGCACGACGCGAGGCCGGTCGTGGTGTCGCTCTCGCCGCATTTTGTGGAAACCCAGAGGTCGGAGATGCCGCACTCCTCCCGCCGCAACTCCGAGGCCCATTGCACATATTCCTTCGCGACGCGCGAGGCGCGGGCAATGGTGTCGATGTCGCCGTGCAGTTCGATGCCGAAGCCGGTGACCGGCTTGCCGGTCTTCTTGATGCCCTCGACGACGCGGTTGGTCCACTGCTCCTCGATGCCGATGACGACGACCGCCGCGACATTCGGATTGGATCCGGTGCCGATCAGTGTGCGGAAGAAAAGTTCGAGGTCCTCGCCGAACTGCAGCCGCCCATAGGCGTGCGGGATCGCCAGGGTGCCCTTGATGTTGTTCGCCACCGCTTCGCAGGCGGCGTTGGAGAGGTCGTCGAGAGGAAGGATGACGACATGGTTGCGCACGCCGACGCGGCCGTTCTCACGCCGCCAGCCGTGGAAGCGCAGGCTCGACTTGCCGTTCTTTGCTTTGCTCTTGGCCATGAGGCTCACCACCGCTTCGTCTTGAGATTATGGGTATGGACGTGCTCGCCCTTTTTGATGTCGGCGACGGCCTTGCCGATGTCCTGACCGTACTTGACGACGGTGTCGCCCTTCTTGATGTCCGCAAGCGCGACCTTGTGTCCGATCGGAACGTCCATCTTGGATTTCAGCTTGAAGGACGAGTCGTCGTGCGTGACGACGCAGAACATGTTCGTTCCGGCCTTCAAGCCCTCGATCACCACGACACCGACGGTGTCCTTCTTATCGTGGACGAGCAGATGCGGCGTACTCATCAATAGCCCTCGCGCAGATTGTTCAGCCGGTCGCAGCCGATTTGGCTTGCCCTAGTCTTCTATAAGACATAAGAATTCCGAGTCAATGGAAGCGCCCGGGTGAGGCGCGCGGGAGACGCATGGCGAACGGGTCTGCGCGAATGGCGGTGCGCACCGAAAGGGCTCCGGCGGTTGATGTGCCGGGCTTCAGGCCGCTCTATCGGCAGGTCTACGAGGTGCTCGTGCGCCGTATCGCGGACGGCGTGTGGAAGCCGGGTGATGCCTTGCCGAGCGAACCCGAGATCGCCGCCGACCTACGCGTGTCGCACGGCACGGTGCGCAAGGCGCTCGACGAACTGGCGGCGGAAAATCTCGTTCTGCGCCGTCAGGGCCGCGGCACCTACGTGGCCTCGCACGACGACGCGCGCATTCTATTCCAGTTTTTCAAAATCGTGGCGGACACCGGCGAGCACCGTTTTCCGGAAAGCCGCATCCTCTCCGTCGATATCGTCGACGCCGACAACGACGCGGCGCAGCGGCTGGCGGTGCGGGCCGGCGCGCGCATGGTGCGGCTCGACCGGGTACGATCGGTCGGCGACAAGCTCTGCATCTTCGAGCGCATCGTGCTGCCGAAGGTGATGTTCCCCGGCATCGAAAAGCGCACGCTGCCGAACAATCTCTATGAACTTTATCGCTCGGTGTTCGGCGTCACCGTCGTGCGCACGACGGAGAGGTTGAAGGCCATCGGCGCCTCGCGCGGCGTCGCCAAGCACCTCGGCGTCGCGAGCGGGACGCCGCTGCTGCAAGTGGATCGCGTCGCTTTCGGGATCGACGGCAAGCCGGCCGAATGGCGCGTCTCGCTGTGCCTGACCGATACGACGCATTACCTGTCCGATTTGCGATGACGACCGGGTGCCGGAAAATGGAATCCGACTCTCGATGTGACGCTCAGCGAAAAGACCGACGATACGAAAGAGGAGTTTGAGGAAGCCGACAGATTCGACGGCCGCACAAAGCAAACCGCAACGCGACAAAGTGAAGGAGGGAACGACGTGATCACTCGCAATTCCTACTCCGTATCTGGATTGAGCGTGCAGGCTGCGATGCTTGCGATGGGAATCCTCGCTTTCGGCACCGTTCACGCGACGGCGGAGACGCAAACGGTCCGGCTCGCGAAGCAGTTCGGAATTTCTTATCTGCCGCTGACCGTGATGGAGGACAAGAAACTGCTGGAGGCGCAGGGCAAGAAGCTCGGGCTCGACCTTGCGACGGAATGGGTGAAGTTCACCAGCGGCACGCCGATGAACGAGGCGATCCTGTCCGGGCAGCTCGATTTTGCCTCCGGCGGCGTCGGCCCGCTGCTCACCATCTGGGGGAAGACGCGCGGCAATGTCGGAGTCAAAGGCGTCTCGGCGCTCAATGCGATGCCGCTGTTCCTCAACACCACCAATCCCAACGTCAAGACGATCAAGGATTTCACCGACAAGGACCGTATCGCGCTGCCGGCGGTGAAAGTCTCGATCCAGGCGGTGACGCTGCAGATGGCGGCGGAGAAGGCTTTCGGCAAAGGCCAGCAGAACAAGCTCGACGATATTACCGTGTCGCTCAGCCATCCGGACGGGATGAGCCAGATGATGGGCGGAAAGTCGGAAATCTCGGCGCATTTCACCTCGGCGCCGTTCCAGTATCAGGAACTCGACGGCAAGCGGGCGCACAAGGTGCTCGACAGCT
>JBDHSU010000062.1:0-22800 GCA_039808325.1 Variibacter sp.
AGTGATAAGCCATGTGGCATTCGTCGCCTTCGCCGAAGTAGGCGCTCACGTCCTCGGGCCACTGATTCGCCTCCGCGAGCAGGAGCTTTCCCGGCGCGTAGGCGTCGAGCTCCGCGCGAAGCTTGCGGATCACGGCATGGGTCTCGGGAAGGTTCTCGTTATTCGTGCCTTCGCGCTCGCAAAGGTAGGGAATGGCGTCGAGCCGGAAGCCGTCGACGCCCATATCCAGCCATCGGCGCATGACCTGCACGATCGCCCAGAGCACGCGCGGGTTGTCGAAATTCAGGTCCGGCTGATGCGAGAAGAAGCGGTGCCAGTAGTAGGCGCCCGCGTCCGGGTCCCACGCCCAGTTCGATTTCTCCGTGTCGGTGAAAATGATGCGCGTGTCGAGATAGCGCTGATCGGTGTCGCTCCAGACATACCAGTTGCGCGCGCTCGACCCCGGCCGGCTGCGGCGCGCCCGCTTGAACCATGGATGCTGATCCGAGGTGTGATTGATGACCAGTTCGGTGATGACTCTGAGGCCGCGCCGCTTCGCCTCGATCATGAAGCGGCGGAAGTCTTTCAGCGTACCGAAATCGGGATTGATCTTGCGATAGTCGGCGATGTCGTAGCCGTCGTCTCGGCCGGGGCTCGGATAGAACGGCAGCAGCCAGAGCGCCGTTACCCCCAAGTCCTGCAGATAATCCAGCTTCTCGGTCAGCCCAGCGAAATCACCGACGCCGTCGTCGTTGCTGTCGGCGAACGCCTTGACGTGTAGCTGATAGATGATGGCGTCCTTGTACCAGGACGTGTCGGCAGCCGCGGCCGCGGCGTCAACATTGTCGTCAGTCAGAACATCCACGGAAATTTCTCAAATCAAGCAATGCAACGGAATAGAATGGCAGGGTCGTGTCGCGGATCGACGCGAAGGCGCACGCCGCCCCACTCGACCGGGCGGCGCTCTCCCGTGCGTAGATGTTCGATCGCCGCGATGCGGCGGCGCGCCTCGGGCGGGCCGATCTCCATATCGCCGAAGTGGAACCAGAACTCTTGCGGCGCCGCACCGGCGAGAGAAATGGCAACACCGATCGCGTTGTCGTGCGCGATGGATTCCTTCACGAACCCGATCACGTTCTCGTTGTCGACCTGCGCCCAACGCAGGTCGCTCGTCTGCAGCAGCGCGGTGTTGGCACGGCGTATCCGGTTGAGTTCCGCGATGTACGCCTTGATGTTTCCGGGAGCATCCCAATCGCGCACCTTGATCTCGTACTTTTCCGAGTCGAGATATTCTTCCTTGCCTGCGACCGGAATATGTTCGAGGAGCTCAAATCCGCTATAGACGCCGTAATTGGACGATAGCGTCGCGGCGAGCGCGACGCGCGCCTTGAAGACCCACGGCTCGCCGCCCTGCAGATGAAACGGCAGGATGTCGGGCGTGTTGACGAAGAAATTCGGCCGGTAGAAATCCCGCTCGGGGTAGCCCGTCAATTCGCTGAGATAGGCGCTGAGTTCCGCCTTCGTCGTGCGCCAGGTGAAGTATGTGTAGGACTGCGTGAAGCCGAGCTTGGCGAGCGCCTTCATCACCTTCGGCCGCGTGAACGCCTCGGAGAGGAAAATGACACCGGGATCACGGCTCTGGATGTCGCGGATCAGCCATTGCCAGAACGGAAATGGCTTGGTGTGCGGATTGTCGACGCGGAAAATGCGCACGCCGTTATCGACCCAGAACTGGACCACGTCGCGCCACGCCGCCCAAAGCGCCATGCGATCGTCGCAATAGAAATCCGGATTGACGATGTCCTCGTAGCGCTTGGGCGGATTCTCGGCATATTTGATCGACCCGTCCGGGCGGCGCTTGAACCAGTCCGGGTGCTCCTTCAGCCAGGGATGATCGAGGGAGCACTGCGTCGCGAAGTCGAGCGCGACCTCCATCCCATGCGTCTGGCATGCCGCGGCGAAGCGGCGGAAATCCTGCAACGTCCCCAGTTCCGGATGCACCGCGTCGTGACCGCCGGCCTTTGCGCCGATGGCATAGGGGCTGCCGGGATCGCCGGCCTTGGCTTTCAGCGCGTTGTTGCGCCCTTTTCGATTGGTACCGCCGATCGGATGGATCGGCGGTAGGTAGACCACGTCGAAGCCGAGCGACGCAATCTCCGGCAAGCGCGCGATGCAGTCTTCGAACGTCCCGTGCCGCCCGGGGACGCGCCCCTGACTGCGCGGAAAGATTTCATACCAAGCGCCGGAGCGGGCCCGCTCGCGATCGACGATCAGCGGAAAGCTGCGACTCCAGGCCAAATCCGGGCGCGGCTGCGCCTGACTCATCGCCGCGGCGACCTCGTCACTCAGCAGCAGAGACGGGTCGGCGCTTTCATCAAACGACTTTGCGACGCTCTCCAACAATCGTCGCGCCGCCCGCGGACCGCTGCCGAAATGCGCGAGCAGCGCGCGACCTTCCTGCGCCTCGGTCTCGACCTTCTGCCCCGCGTCGCGCTTCAGCAGAAAGTCCCGCCGCCACGTCGCAAATGTGTCGGTCCACGCCTCCAGCGCATAATGATACCATCCCGGTTCCGTCGGCGTGAACGAGCCCACCCAGCGGTCGTTTCCGAAATGCCGCATGGGCTCGCGGCGCCAATCGCTTTCGCCGTCGCGACACCAGAGGAGCGACGCCGCGAGAACGTCATGACCGTCGCGGAAGATATCCGCCCAAACGTCGAACCGTTCCCCTTCGACGCGCTTGACCGGCCAGCGGCCGGCATCGAGCGCGGGATAAACGTCCTCGATGAAAAAACGAGAGGCACCGGGTTCCGGGCCGGAGGAAACGCACGAATTCGCCGGACGCGGGCGCGGCTCAGTTTTCATGAAAAATCCGTGGCTGGTGAGCAGGTAAGTTGATCCGGCTGAAGAGGAAAATGAGAAGAGCGGCGTTTGGTTCCAGAGCGTCGGAGATTGGCAAAAATCCGGCAATCTTTTGGGAACCAGGTGGCCGTCACGACGTTACACTCGGAACCGGGGAGACGTGTGTGACAATTGTCGTAATCTCAAATCGTGTCGCTCGTCCGAAAGGGGACGAGGCTGTTGAAGGCGGACTAGCCGCTGCACTTCTTCCTGCGGTTAAAAATTCCGGTGCAATTTGGGTTGGTTCGAGCGGCCGGTTGGTCGATACCGGCGGGAAGGACACGCTCGCCGAGATTCAGCCGCTCGGCGCGGGCGCACTCGCCACGGTCGACATGCCGCGCGAGCACTACGATCGGTTTTACGAGGGATTCGCGAATTCCGTTCTGTGGCCGGCGTTTCACTCGCGCCCGGATCTCATTCGCGCGAGCGTCGAGGATTATAACGCCTATCGCGCGGTGAACGCGTTCATGGCGCGAGCGCTTTTGCGCTTCGCCAAGCCCGACGCATCGCTTTGGGTGCATGATTACCACTACCTGCCGCTCGGCGCCGATCTGCGCGCGCGCGGCGTCTCCGCTCCGATCGGATTTTTCCTGCATACGCCCTTCCCCGGCGTCGGCGTGATGACCAACGTGCCCCACCACCGCGAACTCGTGGGCGCGATGTTGGACTACGACCTGATCGGCTTCCAGACGGAGACCGATCTCGCCAACTTCCGCGACTACCTCGATCGCGAACTGGGTATTCACACAGCTCGGGATGGCCGCGTCGCCAACGGACGCACGCGCCTCGCGGTCTTCCCGATCGGCATCGATGTGCGGACATTTGCCGAACGCGCGACGAAGGCTGCCGCGCGTCCGGAAATCGCCCGCCTGCGCGCCAGCCTGCAAGGCCGGCATCTTGCGATCGGGGTCGATCGCCTCGACTACTCGAAAGGGCTGCCGAACCGCCTGCGCGCATTCGAGCGCATGTTCGAGATCAACCCGGATCTCAAGAAGAACGTCAGCATGCTGCAGATCGCGGTGCCGACGCGCGTGCACATCCAAGCCTATCGGCAACTGAAGGACGAATTGGCGGGAATCATCGGTGAGATCAACGGGCGGATTGCCGAGGTGGATTGGACGCCGATCCGCTATCTCAACAAGTCGTTCCCGCAATCGATGCTGGCCGGCTTTTACCGGTCCGCGAATGTCGGGATCGTCACGCCGTTCAACGACGGGATGAACCTCGTCGCGAAGGAGTATGTCGCGGCGCAGAATCCGCTCGATCCAGGTGTCCTCGTATTGTCCGAGTTCGCCGGAGCGGCGCAGCAGTTGGACGCCGCCCTGCTCGTCAACCCGCACGACATCGACGCGATGGCCAATGTATTCATGCGCGCTTTTTCCATGCCGCTCGGCGAGCGGCGCGAGCGTTGGCAAGCCATGCTCCACAGTCTCGAGGACTCAGCCCTCGATTCCTGGTTCGATGATTTCGTGACCGCGCTGGCCGACCGGCCAAAAACAAGGCGAACGGACTCTCCCGGCGCGGCCGTGCCTCTCCCAGCCGGCGGCACGGCGCTGGGCAAGGTCTCGAACTTCTAACATCGCGTAACGCACGTTATGCATGATCTTGCAGCCCGCGCCGCCCATTGGGGTGTGGAGCGTGCATTCACGGATGCGCTCGGCCACCATCGCGAGGTGGAGCCGGAAGCGCTCGCGCGCATCCTGAACGCGCTGGCGGCATCCGGTGAAGATTCTGCTGCCGCGCCGCGCACGATTTGGCGCGGCGAGGATCGCACCCCGCTGATCCTGTCTGCCGACACCGTACGCTGGCGTCTCCGTGACGAGGATACGAGGATTGTCGCCGAGGGGGCGGGCGAAGGCGGGCAAGAGGATATTGCCGGCCGTCTCCCGAACCTGCCCTCTGGCATCTACAGACTGGAAAGCGTCGACGCCGGCGGCACGGCGCATCGCGTGTCGGACCTGATCATCGCTCCGCGGCAGACCTATCAGCCTGACGAAGCGACGGCGGCACGGACATGGATCCTGGCCGTTCAACTCTACGCGGTGCGCTCTCAACGCAACTGGGGGCACGGCGACTTCACCGACCTTCGTGTCCTGTTGCGGCTGGCGGCGAAAGCGGGGGCCGCCGGAATAGGTCTCAACCCGCTGCACGCCCTGTTCGATAACCGTGCCGAGCAGGCGAGCCCGTACTCTCCGAACAGTCGATTGTTCCTCAATCCTCTCTACATCGACGTCGAGGCCGTCCCGGAATTTCCCGGCATCCCAAGCGCGGGCGTCGGCTCGCAGATCGAAGCGGCGCGACGGGCCCACTTCGTGGCTTACGCGGAGGTGGCAGCCGCCAAGACCGCCGGGCTGCGCCTCGCCTATTCGCGCTTTCGCGACACTGCCGATACGGAACGGCGCGACGATTTCGAGCGGTTCCGGCAGGAACGGGGCGGCGCGCTGCAAGCCTTCGCCGCGTTCGAGGTGCTGCGGCGCCGATTCGACACGGTGTGGTGGGAATGGCCGGAACACTATCGACGTCCTTCCGCTTCGCTCTTCGACGAGGTGCGAGCGCAATCGCCGGATGACTACGGCTATTACGCCTACGTCCAATGGATCGCCGACCGGCAACTTCGCGCGTGTCGCGACGAGGCGCGGCGCCTCGGTTTGCCGATCGGACTTTACATGGATCTCGCTGTCGGCGCCGATCCAGGCGGCGCCGACGCGTGGAGCGATCAGACCGCGGTGGTGCCGCAAATGGAGGTGGGCGCCCCGCCGGACGCGCTCAACACGGCGGGCCAAGCCTGGGGGCTTGCAGCGTTCAATCCACGCGCCCTGGCCGCCACCGGATTTGCGCCCTTCGTGCGGGTGCTGCGCGCCGTCATGCGACACGCGGGCGCGATCCGCCTCGATCACGTTCTCGGACTGAACCGTCTCTACCTGATTCCGCTGGGACTCGGCGCCGCGCAAGGCGCCTACATCCGCTTCCCGCTACAGGAACTGCTCGCCGTCACCGCCTTGGAAAGCGAGCGCAATCGATGCGTCGTGATCGGAGAAGATCTCGGCACCGTGCCGGACGATCTCCGCGGCACGCTCGCCGACTGGGGCCTGTGGTCGTACCTCGTGCTGATATTCGAACGTGGCCACGATGGAGGCTTCCGCTCGCCGCAGGACTATCGGCGCAACGCGCTCGTGACCTTCAGCACCCACGACTTGCCGAGCTTCGCGGGGTGGATCGCCGGGCACGACCTCGAGGCGAAGCGCAATCTGGGCCTTGACCCGGGAGAAAGCTTCGCGGCGCGCTCGCACGCGTGGAACGAACTGCGGGCGGCGCTTGGCCGTGCGGGGATCGACGCCAGCGGCGAGCGCCCGGCGTTGATCGACGTCATACGGTATCTCGCTCGCACACCCAGCCGGCTCCTGTCGGTCGCCATCGAGGATGTCTTGGGCGTGATGGATCAGCCCAATGTTCCCGGCACGATTCTAGAGCACCCGAACTGGCGGCGCCGTTTGCCTATCGATATCGAGGCCCTGGAAGAGCACGGCGGCTTTCGCTCGCTCGCCGACATGCTCCGGCAAGAGGGGCGCGCCTTCACCTCAGCCGGGCCGCTTTCCGCGGTTTGACGCCGTCAAAAGCAAAAACGCTCCCGCGGCTTCCAAGCTGTACGTAGGTTCGCGCTATTCCGAATTCGCCAGGCTCTCGACCAGCTCCACGATCGCGCGCTGCACCGAGCGCTCGCCGATCCGGGAAAAAGCCTGCACCAGGCGAACCGAATAAGCGGTATCGAGAAACGTCATCACCGCCGGCCTGCTCTGCTCCCCGGCAGTCCCGTCCAGGAAGAAAAACGATACCGGCACCTCGAGCGCTTCGGCGACGCGCATGAGACGCCCGGCGCCGACGCGATTGAGTCCCTTCTCGTATTTCTGAACTTGCTGGAAGGTCACGCCCAATCGTGCCGCCAATTCCGTTTGCGACATCTGCCGTTCGAGACGGCGAACGCGAATGCGGCGGCCGACCTCAACGTCGTGCGGTTCGACGCGTCTCGCGTTTATCCCGACACCGCGCTTCAAAGCTATATTCGTTTTCGTGTGCATCGTATCACCTGCTCGCAAAGCCTTCGAACCAATTGGACAGCGGTTCGCCGCGATAAGTCTTCGGCAAATCCGTCGGGTGGATAAATTCGTCTCGGAACCATGGAAACTGACGCGGATCGAAAGCGTCGACGATCCAATCGATCATCCGGCGCACGCGCGGGATACGGCCCGAGTCCGGATGATAGGTCAACCAGATATCGAACGGGAATCGCGCGTCCACGTCGACGGGTGTAATACGCGCCGCGATGGCGTGGACATAGGTCGGCAGCCAGCCGATGCCCGCCCCCTTGGCGATCGCCCACAGGTGCGCGCTGCTGACATTCGTGCGAAGCGCGACGAAGCCAGGATGCGGCACATCGGGGAAGAGTTGCTGATAGAGTTCGCTCGTCTGCGTTTGGTCCGCCATCTGCAGGACGAGGCGATGCCGCCGCATCTCCTCCAAGGTCTTCGGCATGCCGTAAGTGTCGATGTACGAGCGCCCGGCAAATGGCATCGCGTGCAGGCGGCCAAGCTTCACGACCTTGAGGTCGGGCGCCGTCGGCTTGATCAACTGCACGGCAACGTCGGCCTCTAGCCGCAGCACGTCGGCCGAGCGCATCGCGCAACTGAGATCGACGAGCAATTGCGGATGCGCGCGCTGAAACTCGGTCAGCCGCGGCGCGAGCCAGAACGTTCCGAGCCCCTCCGTGACGGCGATCTTCACCTCGCCGCTCAGCGCCGGCGTGGCGCGATCGCGCGCACGAACCAGGCCGAACGACGCGGCCTCCATCTTCATCGCCGCTTCGAGGATGGCGGTGCCTTCGATGGTCGGGCGCACGCCGTCGACATGGCGCGTCAACAGCGTCACGCCGAACTGCACTTCGAGGTCGTCGATCCGTCGGCGAAGCGCGTTGATGGAGAGGCCGAGATGCTCGGCCGCGGAGCGGAAGCTTCCATGCCTGATGACGACGAGAAAAACGCGCACGCTCTCCCAGTCGGGAGACGGGGCGGCTGACACCTCCCCGTGTTCCTCTCGCGGAACACCCCTGTGCTGCTTGAGATGCATACGTGGTCCCCGATGTTCGCTTAAGTTTTGCAGACATTTGCGGCGGCCACAACCCGTAGGAGCGTACCCATGACTGCCCACGACCTGCGCGCGACCAGAATTGCCGGGACCATCACGCGGCCGCCTCGCCCCGCCGCCCATCCCCTTGGTGATCTCAACGTCCTCCAACTCTCCAGCCGCCATGTCGTGTTCACGCCGGCCGGCAACGATGTCGATGCTCTGCTGACGCGCGCACGGCGCGACCTTGCCGGCCTCGCGAGCGCTGCCGTCGTCCATCGGGTCATGACGCACAACCCCGACTCGTTCTGGGCCATCGCGCGGCGTGATCATTTCGATCCCAACGATCCGCGCGGCGAAGGCTTTCTCGCCTTCCTGACCCTCAACGAGGCGGGGATGACCCAGCTTGCCCAGGGCACCTTCGACGCAAGCGACCCCGACCTGTCGCTGCTCACACGACAGAACGAAAAGCCGGCAGGCATCTATGCCTGGGCGGTGCACGCGCGCGGCGCGCTCGCGGCCGGCGTGCCGCTTGCCTTCCAGAAGGTATGGACCCCGCTCTATCGCGACGCCGACCTCTACGCCAAGGCGGTCACGGTCGACGGACATCGTTTCCTGGAGACCTTGGGCTTCCAGCGCGGCGCATCCTACGACGGCATCCGCGCGCCACACCTCCATGTCTTTCCGCGCGCGCCGCGCCGCCGCGCGGCTCCGATCTATGACGGCTACGCCGGAGAGGCCAAGGCGAACGAACTCACCGTCACCGTCGCGCGCACGTTCGACGACCTCATGCGCGTCGTCGCGATCCGCAGCGCCGTCTATATCGGCGAGCAGGAATGCCCTTATCTCGAGGAATACGACGGCAACGACCTTTCCGCCACACACCTCATCGGCTATGTCGGCAACGAGCCGGCCGGATGCTTGCGCATCCGTTACTTCGCCGACTTCGCGAAGATCGAGCGCCTGGCGGTCCGGCATGAGTTCCGCAAGACCCGCCTCGCCTTCCAGATCGTCAAAGCCGGCATCGAACTGTGCCGCGTGAAAGGCTATCAGCGCCTTTACGGGCATTCGCAAAAGCGGCTGGTGAATTTCTGGGGCCGTTTCGGGTTTGAGGTTCTGGAATCGGGCCGTGAATTCACGTTCTCGGACTTCGACTATGTCGAGATCGTCCTCGATGCGAGCAAGCACCCGCAAGCGATCTCGATCGGCGCCGATCCCTACCTGATCATCCGCCCCGAGGGACGCTGGCACGAGCCCGGCATCCTCGAAAAATCGGCCGTCCGCCCCGTCACGCGCCCCTCCGTCAGCGGCGGAGCGCACGCATGAATTCAGTCATCGATATCCGCCGCTACGTCGATCCATCCGACATTCCGACGCTGGTCCTCGTCGACCTGCAGCAGGAATACGTCGCGAACGAGCGCCCGCTTGCCATGCCGAACGCGGCAGCGGCGCTCGAGAACTGCCGGTTGGCCTTGGCGCATGCGCGGGCGATGGGCTTTCCCGTCGCCTTCGTCAGGCGAAGCGGCAGCGGCGCGATTTTCAATGCGGCGACGCGTTTCGCACGCTGGATTCCGGGCTTCGAGCCGTGGGGCGCGGACATGGTGTTCGAGCGCAATCGTCCCTCCTGTTACGCAAGCCCGGAGTTCGGGGACGTGATGGGCTGCGGCGACGGGCACTTCATCATCGCCGGCTTCGCGGGCGAGTCCTCGTGCCTCGCCACCGCCGTCGATGCCTTTCATCGCGGCCACCGCTTCGTCTTCCTCGAAGACGCGTGCGCCAGCCACGCGCTCGATGAGGTTCCGCCGCACGACGTGCACAACGTCGCCTGCAAAATCATCCAGCTCTACGGGGACGTCACCAACGTCGCCGCCTGGATCTCGGCAACGTCTCATGGACGCCGCGCAAGGAGAACTCTTCATGGAACAGAGCAAGGCTATTCGGCTTAACGAGCTCATCGCGACATTCGGCGAACAGATCACTCAACTCCAGACCGAAGGCCTGCCGGACACCGCTCTGTTGCTGGAGATGGCGCGCCTCGATTTGCAGACACGCCTGCACGACATCTCGGAACACGAACTCAAAGAGCTCTGTCGCGCCATCGAGAACGAGGAGCTTCCCCGTCACAAAGGCCCGCGCGCACACGCGCGCGCACCGGTCGGCGATGTGGCCCCGTCCGTCGGGCGGAACAGGCGCCGCAATGCGCGGCAGGGACTGCGCGCCGCAAACGGCAACGGCCGCATGCTGTCAAAAGACAATCAACACGCGTAAAGCGCCGCGACCGCATCCATCGATCGGCGGCACTCTCCGCCTCGCCGCGATGCGGGCCGGCTCCTCTTTACCGGCAACGACCAAGATGCTTTCCTTCCCCGACATAAAAACGGGGGGTATCGTGCAGCATTCGCTCGTGAAGCTGCTTATTGTTCCACTCACGCTTTTCGCGGTTTTCCTTTCTCTCTACCTCGCCTGGATTCTCATCGATCTCCCCTCGCAGCAGCGGCTGATCGAAATCGCCACAGGATTCTTCGAGCGCTACGGGCTGATCACGATCGTGGTGGCCGCCGTGCTCGAGGGGCTTCTGCTGATCGGCTGGTACGTGCCCGGAACTCTCGTGATCGTCCTGGGACTGATCATGGCCGGCAACGACGTGCAGCGCGTCGTCGCCGTTTGGGGGACAACGGTCTTCGGCCTGTGGATCGCCTATTTCACCAACTACTTCGTCGGCAAGTATGGCTGGTACCGCTTGCTCCTGGCATTCGGCCTCAAGGAGCCGCTCGACAATGCCCAGCGCAGGCTGAACCGCTACGGCCTGAGCGCGATCTTCATGACCTACTGGCAGATCAATGTCGCGTCGCTGGTCTCGACCGCGGCGGGCATTCTGCATCTGCCGCTCGCCTCTTTCGCACTTTACACGATCCCTGCAACCGCCCTGTGGTTCGGCTTTTGGAGCACGCTGATCTTCTTCCTCGGGAAGGCGGCACTGACGCTCGTCGGACTCCGCTTCGTCCTGTCGGTGATTGCGGCGTGGATCATCTTTCGGACGCTCTGGTATCTCGTCGCCAAGCGCCGTCAAGAGCGGGCGATGACGGAAGCGGCCGCCCGCAGGCGCCGGCCCTAGATCACGATGATTTTGGATCGAATCAATCCAAAATCATGAACGTGATCGATTCTAAGAACTTAGAGCGGGATGCGGGCGGAAAACCGCTCCACACTTTTCCTCATCCCGCTCTAATTGACACCGGTCAGGCAAAAGCCAACGTCGAGCGCCAGCGCCTTGGATCGGCGCCGCCGCCACATTTCATCGGTTGGGATCGGAGATTGGTGGGCGCACCAGGGCTCGAACCTGGGACCCGCTGATTAAGAGTCAGCTGCTCTACCAACTGAGCTATGCGCCCGGCCACCAAACGCGCGGAAACTCCGTGCGCGGGGTCCGTTTAGCAACTCCGAAAAAGGCTGTCCAGCAAAGCTGACGCCCATCAACAAATCGGCCTCGTTCGCGGAGAACGAGGCCGATCATGGAAACACTGCGAAGGCCCGGGATCCGCGAAATGCGGGCGCCCGAGCAAGCTGCTCAGAGCACCGAGGCGAGCTGGGTGAAACCCATCGAACGCGCCATCGCCTGGGCATTCTGGCGCTGTTCTGCATCAAGGCTGCGGATCAACGGACGCGCGGCCGCAATCAAGCGCCGCACGCCTGCCGTGGTGGCCGAGATCGAAGCGGCGCGGCTGCGAATGCGCGAAACCATGCCCTCCGCTTCCTGCTCTTCGTGCGCCTGCGCCTTGATCAGGCTGCGCATCGCGGCGGCGACGGCCGGCCAATGCCGTTCCTGCGCCGGCGTGAGGTGCAGCGCCGCTTTCGCCTGCGCGATATGACTTTCGGTAAGATGGAAGTCGGATTGGGCGGCCGCAGGCCGCGCGTCAAACCCCGGAACGCCGACTGTTCCCAGGGTCAAAAGTCCTACAATGGCCGCAACTGCTGCCGTCCGCATCACTGACGTCTCCAGATTGGGTGATTGGTTCTCCCATACACGGTTCGTTCCGCGTCGACAAGTCAACTTCTGTAAATTCATGTAACAAATCAGACACTTAGACACTTTTACGCGACAAAATCGCCATTTGAGAACCACATTCGTAAAAGCACGAGCCCGGCACGAGGTTCCCCTCGTCCGGGCCCGGGATACAGCTATGCGTTTCAGGCCGGCTGCTGTCCGGCAATCGCTTCGAAGTTCGAGCGCACGCGCTTGAGGACCAGCCTGTTGAGCGCGGCCAGATAGGCCTTCGCCGAGGCGACCAGCGTGTCGGGATCGGTGCCTTTCGCGGTCACCGACTTTCCGTTTTCCGAAAGGCGAACGGACACCTCGGCCTGCGCGTCCGTGCCCGCGGTGACGGCGTGCACCTGATAGAGCTCCAGCTTCACCTCATGCGGCACCAGCGCCTTGATGCAATTGAACACCGCGTCGACCGGCCCGTTGCCTTCGGCCTCCTCGATCGCGACGCGGCCCTCGATGTCGAGCTTCATGGTCGCGCGCTGCGGACCATGCGTGCCGGCGATAACCGTCAGCGAGACGAGCTTGATGCGATCGTGCGAGTGCGCGATCTCCTCGTCGACCAGCGCCTCGATGTCCTCGTCGTAGATGTCCTTCTTGCGGTCGGCTAGCGCCTTCATCCGCACGAAGGCGTCCTCGAGCTGGTTACCGGAGAGCTTGTAGCCCATCTCCTCCAACTTATGGATGAAGGCATGACGGCCCGAGTGCTTGCCGAGCACAAGGGCGGATTGCTTCACGCCGACGCTCTCGGGCGTCATGATCTCGTAGGTCTGCGCGTTCTTCAGAACGCCGTCCTGGTGGATGCCGCTCTCGTGCGCGAAGGCGTTCCGGCCGACGATCGCCTTGTTGTACTGCACGGGGAACGAGGTTGCGACGGAAACGAGCTTCGACGCGCGCGTCAGCATCGTCGTGTCGATCTTGTTCCAGTACGGATATTTGTCCTTACGGACATTCATCGCCATGACGATCTCTTCGAGCGCCGCATTGCCCGCGCGCTCGCCGATTCCGTTGATCGTGCATTCCACCTGCCGCGCTCCGCCGACGACGCCGGCCAGCGAGTTCGCGACCGCCATGCCGAGATCGTTGTGGCAATGCACGGAAAAGACAGCCTTGTCCGAATTCGGTACGCGCTCGATGAGCGTGCGCATGAACGCCGTGTACTCGTCCGGCGTCGTGTAGCCGACCGTGTCGGGAATGTTGACGGTGGTCGCGCCCGCCTTGATCACCGCCTCGACGATACGGCACAGGAAATCGATCTCGCTGCGCGTGCCGTCCTCCGCCGACCACTCGACGTCGTCGATGTGATTGCGCGCGCGCGTCACGTTCACGACCGAGGCGTCGAGCACCTGCTCCGGCGTCATGTTCAGCTTCACCTTCATATGCAGCGGCGAAGTGGCGATGAAGGTGTGGATGCGCCCGCGCCGGGCCGCCTTCACGGCCTCGGCGCAGCGGTCGATGTCCTTCGGGTTGACGCGGGAGAGGCCGGCGATGACCGCGTTCTTCGACCGCTTGGCGATCTCGTGTACGGCCTGGAAATCGCCTTCCGAGGAGATCGGGAAGCCGGCCTCGATGACGTCGACGCCCATGTCGTCGAGCATCTCGGCAACTTCGAGCTTCTCCTCGAAGGTCATGGTGGCGCCGGGGCACTGCTCCCCGTCGCGCAACGTGGTGTCGAAAATGATGACACGGTCCTTCTCGGACCCGGTCTGCGTGCTCATGCTTATCGTCCTTCTGTCTTGCGCGCCGGCTCTGCGGCGCTCTCGGGGTTCCGCTGGCTGCCTGATCCCCTGAGTGCCCAGGCGCGAACGCCCAGACGGCCCTCAGGGGCTGATAAGCAGAAGGAGACCGCCGGCAAGCTTGGACGCAGACAGGAACCGCGACGATTTGAGAGGCGCAACCAAAGGCATAGCGGCAGGCTTGGCCGAGATGGCCGCCTGGACGATCACACGGCTTTTTTGCCGGATCGACATTCCAAAGCCCTTGTTTGGCCGCCGTCGCAATGGCGCGACGCGACAGCCTGCGCGTCGTTCTTCTACCGGAACCGGCCCCGGTCTTGCAAGTGGCACGCTAAAATCCGCCCAGCGCAGCGCCGGGCCGGTATCGGAAAGCCTCAAACGACTCGCAAAATTTGCTTAACATCGCGGGGATGAGACACACCTTCCCGCGGAGGCTTACGCAATGCTTCGATGGCTCTTTCTCGGCTCCCTTTTCGTCCTGCCTGCCGTGCCGGCCGCCGCGCAAGCCGAATGCCATAGCGCAATCGCGCAGTTTCGGCAGATCATCGACAGCGACGCGCAGACGGGCAACGTCAACAAATCGGTCTACAACCGGATGCTGCCGGAGCTCGCCCGCATCACCCAGACCTGCGATGCCGGACATGGCGGGCCGGCGGTCAGCGCCCTGTCGGCGCTCAAGCATCGTTACGGCTACCGCTGAGACGAGGAGCGGGTGGATTTCTTCTTGCCGCTCTTCCCGCCTTTTCCGAGGCGCTTCTCGCCGCTCTTCGTCGGTTCGCCCTCGGCCAGCAAAGCGGCGCGGGCCTCCAGCATCTCCTTGAGTGCCCCGTCCTCGACCTTCGGAAACTGAAGGTCGAGCTGCTCCATGCGCTCGACGATCGCCGCCGCGACGACGAGACGCGCGAACCATTTGTGGTCGGCGGGCACGACGTACCACGGCGCGTCGGCCGTCGCCGTGTTACGGATCGTGTCCTCGTAAGCCGCCATGTAGCGATCCCAAAGCTTTCGCTCAGCCACGTCGCCCATGGAGAATTTCCAGCGCTTCGCCGGCTCGTCGATGCGGGCGAGAAAGCGCTGCCGCTGTTCTTCCTTGGAGAGGTGCAGGAAGAACTTCAGCGTCACGATGCCGTTGCGCGCAAGGTATCGCTCGAGGCCGTTGATGTCCTCGAAGCGCTGCGCCCAGATGTCCTCTCCCACCAGTTCCGGCGGAAGCTTCTGCCGCGCGAGAATCTCGGGATGCACGCGGACGATGAGCGTTTCCTCGTAATAGGAGCGGTTGAAGATGCCGATGCGGCCGCGCTCCGGAACACGCTTGCTCGTGCGCCAGAGGAAGTCGTGGTCGAGCTCTTCCGCGCTCGGCGTCTTGAAGGAATAGACATCGCAGCCCTGCGGATTCACGCCCGACATCACGTGCTCGACGATGCCGTCCTTACCCGCGGCGTCCATCGCCTGGATGACGATGAGAACACCCCACCGATCCTGCGCGTAAAGACGCTCCTGCAACTCGCCCAGGCGCTTGACGCCGGCACGCAGCATGTCCTTCGCGGCGTGCTTGTCCAGGTCCAAGTCGGCGGTGTCGCCGGGATCGACAGAGGCGAGCTTGAACCGGGCGCCATCCTGGATACGGAAGCGCTTGACGATCGCGGGAGACAACATGGCGTTCTTCATGAGCGGTCGAGCCTCCAGGCGTGATGGAGAAAGGCCGTGACGTGATCGGGGACTTTATCGCCGAGATCCGCCGGGCGCCGCGCGATGACGATATCGGAAAGCTCCGGCTCCCGCTCGCTCGCCAAATGATGAAGGATGCGCCGGCGCAGCGTCGCGGCGTCGTCACGCGCCGTTAACATCTTCATCAGCGCGATGCGCGGCCCCGCCAGCACCATGTGCCATCCGGGCTCGGCGTCCAGTTCATCGGCGTCGAGGCCGGTCTCCTCAAGCAGTTCCCGGTTGACGCTTCTCGCGATATCGACGCGGCCGTCAACGATATCGGAGGGATCCGGCGTGCCGGCGGGAAAGTAGACGTTGCCGGGATTGGCCGTCTGCCCGCCCATGACGCCGAGCACGAAGCCGCCATCGCTGCCGCGCAGCGCCGCCATCCCAAAGCAATTGCGCATGTCCTGGTCGGGGAAGCCCCAATCCCGCCACGCGAGAAAACTCGCGAAATCCGTTTCGAGATAAGCGCCGCGCAGCGTGTCCCCTTCCATCTCGAAGGCGTGCATCATCAGGACACGCCCGTTCCAGAGCGCCGGGTTGGCCCGCCGCTGGGCCGCGAAATGGCGCTCGATGTCGGCGCGGCGTTCCTGCGCGAACGGCCATGCACGCGGCGCGAAAGCGAGATCAAGCCGCGCGATCCTGACCACAGGCCGGCCGGCCCCGGAATCAACCGCTTCGGCTCTCCGCATCATCACGCTTCGATCGTACCCTCGCTCACCCGGATGGCTTCACCACCGATCATGGCCTTAACGAGGCGACCGCCGCTGGTCGCGATCGAAAGCACGATGCGGCTCGGCCGCCCCATTTCGAAGCCTTGCTCGATCACGAAGGCATGCTCGCCGTCGGTTTGTGCGACTGTTCGCGTAACGAGGCCCGCAAACGCTGCTGCGGCCGATCCGGTCGCCGGGTCCTCCGTCACCCCCATGAGAGGCGCGAACATGCGTGCGTGGAATGCGCTGCCTCTCTCCATCGTCTCGGCGCAGAAGACGAAAGCGCCCGTGCTGCGCTGCGCGCCGAATGCGTCGCCCCAGCGGCCGATGTCCACATGCGCACGCGCCGCGGCGTCGAGGCTGCGCACCGGCACCATGGCGAAGGCGACGCCCGCCGACCACAGGCCCGGCTCGAACCCGTCGCAGCCGAGATCGTCGAGTTCGAGCCCAAGCGCCGCCGCAACATCGGCGGCGTCGCCGAGTTCTCCGACGTGCTGCGGCAAACGCGGAAGCGCGAAACGTGCATGGCTGGCGCCGTCAGTTCGCCGCTCCACGTGGCAGGTCACGGGCCCGACGCCCTCCTCCAGCACAAATGCCTCACCGCCCGCTTCGCCGGACGCGAGCAACACGGCGGCGCCGACAGTCGGGTGGCCGGCGAAGGGAAGCTCCGCGCCCGGCGTGAAAATGCGGAGTTTGGCGCGGTTCGCACGGTCGGCGGGCGGCAGGACGAAAACCGTTTCGGACAGATTGAACTCGCGCGTGATCGCCTGCATCGCGGCGTCGCTCAAGCCTTCGCTGTCGAGCACCACGGCGAGCGGGTTGCCGCTGAAGCGGTCGCGGGTGAACACATCGAGAGTGGCAAAGCGGCGACGCATGGATGCCTCCTCTACCTTTCGTTCGTCTCGGAGGCAGCGTAACGCAACCTGAACGGCCTCGTCGTCACGTTGTCGCTGCCGGCGTCAGGCGCTCCGGCTCGAACACCTGGGTCGGCTTGACGAATTCTTCCTGCGCGGCGACGAGCCGCATCTCGCGGGCGCCGGCTTCGAGCGTGCGCCGTAGCACGCCGTAGATCGAAGAGGTCGCAAGCGACAGCGCCTCTCCGATCGAGCCGCTGCGCAGGAAGTGCGCAAAAAACAAGGCCGCGATCGCATCTCCCGCACCGTTGGCCGCGATCTCCAGGCGGGGCGTACGCACCCGCACGCGCTCCTTGCCGTCCGATACGACGAGGTCGATGGCGTCGTCCGGCGTCTCACCGGTATGCAGCGACGTGACGAGCACCACGCGCGGCCCCATCGCGTGCAACTTGTCGATCGCGCTCAATGCGTCCGGAATCGTGCCGCAGCTTTGGCCGACAAGCTGCTCCAATTCGAATTGGTTGGGCGTGACGATATCGGCGACCGCCAGAGCTTTGTCGCGGATGAATTCGGGGATGCCGGGCCGCACGAAGACGCCCTTTCCGGTGTCGCCGATCACCGGGTCGCAGCAGTAGCGGGCGGCCGGGTTCGCACGCTTGACCCTGGCGACGCTGTCGAGGATCGCCTCGCCGACGCCGACGTCGCCCATATAGCCGGAGAGAACGCCATCGCACTCGCCGAGCACGCCGCAATCCTCGATCCCCTGCACGACCTCCTGGATCGCGGGGCCGTCGAAAATGCGGCCACGCCATTTCTTGTAGCCGGTGTGGTTGGAGAATTGCACCGTATGAACCGGCCAGACCTCGACGCCCAGCCGCTGCATTGGAAACGTCGCCGCGTCGTTGCCGACGTGACCGTAAGCGACATGCGACTGAATGGAGAGGATGTTCATCGGTTCATCGCCACGGATGCCGCGGCGCACCGCAAGTGTCGTTCAAACGTGCCGCGCCGATAAGGTTGCCGCCGAGCAACCGCATGTCCATCCGGCCCGCCGCGCGAGCCGGATGGATTGCAACGCTTACTTCGCGCTTGCGGCTTTTTTCACGAAGCGATCGTCGAACGTCTTGGAGAGATCGATCTTCGCGTTCTTGATCTCGTCGTCGAACTTCGCGAGCATGTCGAGCGCCGACTTCATCCCCGCTTCCGGGATGATGCCGGTGCGCGAGTAGACTTCCTTGTTGGCCTTGAGCGCGGCGAGATACGTCGCCTTGTCGCCGAGAAGGTAAGCCTCCGGCACCTTCGCCGCGATCTCCTCCGGCGTCGCCTTCTCCATCCACTTCAGCGTCTTGTAGAACGCGTTCACCAGCGCCTGCACGGTGTTCGGGTTCTTCTCGATGAACTCCTGCTTCGCGTACAGTACCGCCGCCGGGTTCGAGCCGCCGAAGATCTCCTTGCTGCCCGCTTCCGTACGGCTGTCGGCGACAACCTTGATGTCGCCGTCCTTCTCCAGCTTGGAGATCACCGGATCGAGATTGGCGATGGCGTCGATGTCGCCCTTCTTGATCGCCGCGACCGCCGACGGGCCTCCGCCGACGCCGATGTAGGACGCGTCCGTCGGCTTCAGTCCCGCTTTCGCCATCAGATACATGACGAAGAAGTTGGTCGAGGAGCCCGGCGCGGTGACGCCGATCTTCATGCCCTTGAGGTCGGCGGCGCTCTTATACGATGCCGCCTTGTCCTTCTTCACCGCCAGCACGATGCCTGGGAAGCGGCCGAGCTCGATCACCGCGGTGATCGGCTGATGCTTCACCTGCATGCGGATAGTGTGCTCGTAAGCGCCGGTCACGACATCGGCGGAACCGCCGAGAAGCGACTGCAGCGACTTCGCGCCGCCGCCGAAATCCGTGATCGTGACGTTGAGGCCCGCTTCCTTGAAGTAGCCGAGCTGCTCGGCGATCGTCAGCGGCAGGTAGTAGAGCAGCGGCTTGCCGCCAACGCCGAGCGTGATGTCCTTCTTTTCGATGGCGCCTTGCGCCTGCGCCGATGTCGCGAGCACGGCAAACAACGCCGCCGTACTGAAAGCCTTCGTGAACGCCTTCAACATGTCCGTTCCTTTTCCTTTACGTTCGTGCGTATTCAGTTCGCGACGCCGGTCTTGACGATCCAGTCATTCACCAGCTTGGCGACCTCGTCCGAATTCCGATCCATCATGAGCATGTGGGTGTTTCCCTTGAGCCCCGCCTCGGGCAGCCGCAAGAGGGTCACGTCACCCCCGGCCCCCGAGAGGGCGGTGCGATATTTCTCGCTGGCGACCGTCAGCTTCTTCCAGAACGCGCTCTTGTCCAGATAATCGCCCCAAACGATCAAGTGGGGAATGCCCTTGAGGGCGGCCATCTTGACCTTTTCCGGGTCGGGCGCTCCCGACGGCTCGACCGCGATCAGCGCCTTCACCTTGTCCGGAGCGTTCAGCGCGGCGTTGAAGCCGAAATTGCCGCCCTGGCTGTGGACCACGATGATGCACGGACAGACCTTCTGCACCAGAGCGTCATAGGCCTTCTGCGTCAGCGCGTCGTTGGTGGCCCAGCGCGGCACGCCCTGCTTCATGAAATTGTCCAAGGCGTCGAGGGGGAATTGCACCCCGTCATACGCCACGTGCTTGCCGCCGACCTCGTAGCTCGGCCCGAAGCGAAACAGCTCCCACGCTTCCTTCGCCGAGCGGAAGAAGGGCTCGCTCTTGTAGATTTCCGGGTAACGCGCCCACGAGGCGCGGCCGCGCTCCACGGCGTCGGAAACGTAGACATCGTAGCCGGCATTGAGGAAGAACTGCTGCCAGCCGGGCTTGCCATCCGGCTTCGTCTCCCACGTCACGCCCGTCAGGCCGCCCCCGTGCCAGAGCAGGATCGGCAGCTTCGCCTTCGGCTGCGCCAGCTTGACGTATTGCACATACATCTGCCCGGCCTGGAACTCTCCGTTCGGGTCGACCTTCAGAGGCGCCGCGCCGGCGGTGAAGACGATCTCGCGCGTGGGCAATCCCGAGAGCGTGACCGTCTCGCCGCCGACGTGGAAGCTTCCCACTTCCTTGACGAGGTAGTCGGCCTGCGCCGGCGTGCAAAAAAGCGCCGCCCCCGCGAGAAACGCGAACAATCCCTTTTGCATCGGTTCTGCTCCTCCTTTAATTTTAAGTCCGAACCTCGGTCGCGACCGGCCGCCAGACCAGCAGCCGCTTTTCGATGAGCGTCACGCATACGTCGATGGCGATGACGAAGGCCGCAAGGACGAACATTCCGGCGAAGACGCCGGCGACGTCGAACACGCCTTCCGCCTGCTGGATGAGATAGCCGAGGCCGGCGGCGGAGCCGAGATACTCGCCGACGACCGCGCCAACGACGGCGAAACCGACCGACGTGTGCAGCGACGAGAACATCCACGACAACGCCGACGGCCAATAGACGTGCCGCATGAGTTGCCGCTCGTTCATGCCGAGCATCCGCGCGTTCGACAGGACCGTGAGACTCACTTCCTTGACGCCCTGGTACACATTGAAGAACACGATAAAGAAAACGAGACTGACGCCAAGGGCAACCTTCGACCAGATGCCGAGGCCGAGCCAAAGCGCGAAGATCGGCGCCAGGACGACGCGCGGCAACGCGTTCGCCATTTTGACGTAAGGGTCGAACACAGCGGCGATGACCGGCTTACGCGCGAACCAGAAACCGATCAGGATTCCGCCAATCGAACCGATGAAGAACGCGAGCATCGCCTCGAGCAGCGTGATCCAGAGATGCTTCCAGATCGAGCCATCGGCGAACCAGGTGTAGATACGGGCGATCACGTCTCCCGGCGTCGAGAAGAAGAACGGCGGCAGCAGCGTCACGCCGAAAATCGGCGTCGTGGTCAGAACGTGCCACAGCGCGATGGCGACGACGGCCACCAGGACCTGAAAGGTGAGAAGGCTCACGCGGGACATCGGGCACTCCGAACAGTGCTGGCAACGCGATCAAGAACTCGCAGCCCCCCGAATGGGAAGGCCGCGCGGCGAGCGGCGCCCATCACCCACCTCCGGTCTGCGCATAGCCTTTGAGCACCTCACCCTTGAGCACTTCCCAGATCTCGCGATGCAGATCATGGAAGGCGCGGTCGAGCTTCACCTCGGCAATGTCGCGCGGCCGCGCCAGCGGCACACGCCAGTCGCCGATGATGCGCGCCGCGGGGCCCGCCGACATGATGACGACGCGGTCGGACAGCGCGATCGCCTCCTCGAGGTCGTGCGTCACGAACATCACCGCCTTGCGGTCGGCGCTCCAAAGATCGAGCAACAAGTTGCCCATGATCTGGCGCGTCTGCGCGTCGAGCGGCCCGAAAGGCTCGTCCATCAGCAGCGTCTTCGGATCGCGGATGAGCACTTGCGCCAAGCCGATGCGCTTACGCTGTCCGCCCGACAACATATGCGGATAGCGGTCACCGAACCCGCCGAGACCGACGCGCGCGAGCCATTCGTCGGCACGCTTGGCCGCCGCGGCGCTCGGCGTTCCTGCAATCTCAAGGCCGATGGCGACGTTGTCGCGCGCCGTCTTCCATGGAAACAGCGCCTCGGCCTGAAAGAGATAGCCGGCGATCTTGTTCAGTCCGCTGAGCGGCTTTCCGAAGCTCGCGACCGAGCCTACCGAGGGCGTGAGCAGGCCCGCGGCCGCATTGAGCAGCGTGGACTTGCCGCAGCCGGTCGGGCCGACGATCGAAACGAACTCGCCGTCCGCCACATCGAGGGAGGCTTTCTCAACGGCGGTATAGGTACCGCCGTTGGCGAGGCGGAACGCGATCGTCACGTCCCGCAGGGTGACGGCATCGCTCCCTGCCTCGGCAGCGGGGCCTACGGCCGCCACCGGCCTAACCTTCTCGCCGAGCATCGTGGTCCGTCACGGCCGCACATGGAATGACGCGGTACGCCATCTTCCCTCCCCTCGATTTTGCGGCGGATCATGCAGCACATCCGTCGAAACGAAAAGGGGCCGCGTTGCGGCGCAGCCCCTTTTTGTATGACAATCGGCGGATCAATTCTTGGCCTTGTCGACAAGCGCCCCTTTCTTGATCCAGGGCATCATCGCGCGCAGGCGTTCGCCCACTTCCTCGATCTGGTGCTGCGCCAGCTTGGCGCGGGTCGCCTTGAAGGACGTCTGGTTGACGCGGTTCTCCAGCATCCAGTCGCGCGCGAAGCGCCCGCTCTGAATGTCGGCGAGCACGCGGCGCATCTCCTTCTTCGTCTCTTCGTTGACGATGCGCGGGCCGCTGACATACTCGCCGTACTCGGCCGTATTGGAGATCGAATAGTTCATGTTGGCGATGCCGCCCTCGTAGATGAGATCGACGATCAGCTTCACCTCGTGCAGGCATTCGAAATACGCCATTTCCGGCGCGTAGCCCGCCTCGCACAAGGTTTCGAAGCCGCCCTTGATAAGTTCGACCAGACCGCCGCAAAGCACCACCTGCTCGCCGAACAGGTCGGTCTCGCATTCTTCCTTGAAGGTCGTCTCGATGATGCCGGCGCGGCCGCCGCCGATGGCGGACGCGTAGGACAAGCCAAGATCGTGCGCGTTGCCGGAGGCGTCACGGTCGATCGCGAGCAGGCAGGGCACGCCGCCGCCGCGCTGGTATTCCGAGCGCACGGTGTGTCCGGGTCCCTTCGGCGCGACCATCAGCACGTCGAGGTCGGCGCGCGGCTCGAGCAGGTTGAAGTGAACGTTGAGGCCGTGCGC